>DATJTG010000070.1:0-5234 GCA_035503555.1 Acidobacteriaceae bacterium
CTCCTGCGCCAGCAACACGAACTGGGGTCGATCGCTGCGGGCAAACTGGCGGACCTGGTGCTCGTGGACGGCAATCCCGGAGTCGACATCAGCGATATCCGCCGTTGCCGGATTGTCATCAAGGGGGGCGCGGTCTACGACAGCGCAAAGCTCTATCAGGCGATCGCAATTGCGCCGGCGAAATGAGGACCCCGGCAAACCCGCTGCGAAGTCGGCCGGCCAGATAGTCCCGGCCAAAGGCCCAGGGCATTATCGTCGTGACCATGGTCCCAGGTGTCGCCGCGGAAGTTGACATTGTCGAGGTGGACGATAAGGGCAGGTTTTTGCTCGTGCGGCAGCAGCGGGCATACTCCAGCAAGTCAAGTCAGTCGATCCCCTGCCGATACCTCCACCGTACGATCCGCCTCTTTCTCGCAGGTCTTCGAATTCCGCAAGTTGACCTCGCGTGCCAGTTCTTCGCTCCCGCCGGCAGAGAAATTACGATTCTCAGCGGGGAGACTGGCCAAGAAGGAAGGCCTGATCATTCAAGCCCCGGAGCTATCGCCGGAAGGGCCGTAGATCGACGGAACCGTGCCCCCCATGGGGCGGATATACGTACTCAGTTGACCGCGATGGTGGATGGAGTCGAAGAACATGTACCACAGCAGCTCTCCAAGCGGTGCCTTCCAGGCGAGAGTATTGTGGACCAGAAATCGGACCCTGTTCTCCCACATCGTCTGATCCAGCCGTGCGATGCGTTCCCCTAAATCAGCGGCGTGCTGCTCGAAAGCGAGGACAATGGCGTCTGAGGTTGCGGGAGGTAAGTCTGGTTCCCAGTTGCTCTGTCCCAGATCGATCAGTTCGCAGCAAGCTCTGGCTTCAATCGCCGTTGTCCAAACGATCTGCGCGGCTGGCCGAGGGCCAGCATCCCCAAACCGGCGACCAACTCGTACGGCACCAGGTTTCGAGGACCTATGAGGGTAAGAGCGGCAAAGAGATTACCAGCGTCGAGCATCGCGCCGGATGGGACGCAACGTTCTCTGCGCCGAAGTCAGTCTCGATCACCGCTCTTGTGGGCGGCGACGACCGGGTTCGACTAGCCCACCGGGAGAGCGTGCGCGCCGCCCTGACTGAACTGGAGCGATACACGCAGGCGCGCATCGGAAACGTCCATGTGCCGGAAACAACCGGCAAGTTTGCCGCAGCCACCTTCGAGCATGACACCGCCCGTCCAGTGGACGGATATGCTGCGCCGCAATTGCACACGCACGCTGTCATCTTCAATGTGACGGAGCGGGACAGCGGCCAGACACGCTCGCTGCAGCCGCACGAGATTTTCGTATCGCAGCGGTACGTGATAGCCGTGTACCGTTCGGAACTGGCGCTGCGCCTTGAAAAGCTTGGTTACGAACTCGAACGCGGCAAACACGGCCAGCCCGAAATCAGGGGATACACAAAGGAGTATCTGGAAGCATCGAGCCCGAGACGTGAGCAGATCAAAGACCATCTCCGCGAGCAGGGCATCGATGGAGCGAAAGCGGCACACTTCGCCGCGCTTCATACGCGCGACCGCAAGGAACTCCTTTCTCAGGAAGAAGTGTTGCGGCGGCACCGCGACCTGGCCGCGCAGTTCGGCCATCAGGCGGATCGAGTCGTTGAGCAGGCGCGGGCACACGGTCAATACCAGACGCGGGAATCGGAGGTCCCCGCGCAGCGGGCGATAACCTGGGCGCGAGATCATGTGTTCGAGCGCGCGGCGGTCATGGATCGCCGCGCCATCGTGGAATCGGCGCTGGCCCGCAGCATGGGAGAGGCAACGTATGCCAGCATCCGCCAGGAGTTTGAGCGCCGCGTTCGGACAGGCGAATTCCGCGAAGTTGCCCACAACGGCGCGGGCCGGCACTTCACAATCACCAGTATGATCCGCATGGAGCGCGAGATTATTGCGCGGATGCTGGAGGGCAATCGGCGCGGCTACAGTGATCCCATGCTGGTTTCGCCCAATGTGCGGATCAGGACCGAAGACCGGCACCCGGAATTGAGTGCCGCGCAGCGTGCAGCAGTGGAAAACCTATTCCTCTCTCGAGAAAAGATCGTGGGTTTAGACGGCGTGGCCGGGGCAGGCAAGACGACCGTGTTGTCTGTGATCCGCGAAGGCGCGGTAGATGATGGGTACAAGGTGGAAGGCTTTGCGCCCACATCGCGCGCGACTCAGAAGCTCGCCCAAGCGGGAATGGAAACTTCCACTTTGCAAAAGCATCTGGCGCGCGGCGATCACGCAGATACAGGCGAAAAACGCCTTTTTGTGGTCGATGAATCTTCCCTGGCATCGACGCGGCAAATGCATGATTTTGTGCATCGGCTCCATCCCCATGATCGTGTCCTCTTGGTCGGCGACCGACGGCAACATGAAGCGGTAGAGGCGGGGCGGCCCTTCGCGCAGCTTCAGGATGCGGGTATGGTGACGGCCAGATTGGACGAGATCGTGCGCCAGAAAGACCCCGAGCTAAAGCGGGTCGTCGAGGAGCTCGCGCTGGGTCAGGTTCACGAGGCTGTCGAGGGTCTTGACCGGTTGGGCTGCGTTCACGAGATTCCCGACCGCTTGGAACGTATCCAGCTGATCGCAAAAGAATATGCGAAATCTTCGGAGCGGACGCTGGTCGTCTCGCCCGACAATCATTCGCGCATGGAGATCAACGAGCGCATCCATGCGGAACTGCAGGGCTGCGGCATCGTCGGCACCACGGAACACCGTCTCCAAACGCTGGTACCACGCCAGGACATGACCGGCGCGGATCGCACCTGGGCCGAGAGGTACGAAGTCGGCGATGTGCTGCGTTATTCTCGCGCATCGAAGGAAACCGGCATCGGCAGGGGCCAATACGCTCGGGTCAGTTCCATCGATAGGGCGGCCAATCGGCTAACAGTTGAATTGCACGACGGCACCGAGCGAATATACGATCCGCGCCGGCAACAGGGTGTGACGGTGTACCGCGAAGAGCTACGCACATTCTCCAAGTGCGACCGCATCCAGTTCACTGCGCCTGCGAATGATCTCAAAGTCGCCAACCGAGAATTGGGAGCGATCCAGAGTATCGGCGACGATGGACGTCTGCAATTGAAAATGGACGATGGGCGCTCCATCCAGCTCGATCCGAACCGGCAACTGCATCTTGATTACGGCTATGCCGTGACCAGCCATTCCAGTCAGGGGCAAACAGCAGACCGAGTGCTCATCCACGTCGATACCGAACTGGGCGCCAAAGACCTGGTCAACAGCCGTATGGCCTACGTCGCCGTGTCCCGCGGCGCCCACGACGCGCAAATCTTCACAAACGACGCGGGAAGACTCGGGCACGCACTCAGCCGCGATGTATCCCACGCGCCAGCGATCCAACAAGCATCAATCTCAAACGCCATCGATCAAGTTGCCAGGCAGAGGTCCGCCCATGAGCACGAGATGGGCCGGGGATTCGGTTTGGGCGTGTAATCCAGGCCCGAACTGACATTCCCCGGATTGCAGCAGCGTAGCCGAGGCCCGACCTGCGTCAAGGCCGCGCTCACACGCGCCGCTTCGCGGTCGCTGAGCCTTGACACCGGCCTTCCAGCCTCGGCTGAGAATCTCAGCTATCCGCGGAATGTCAAGAGAAGTCAAAAGCCGCGGCGCGCCTGGTCTCTGGCCGCCTTGCAGTATCTAACGAAGTGCTCTGAAGAAGAGTCTTGCGAAGGTGCACGAATATCTTTGTTTGCTGAAGAGGATTGTCGCGCTGTACTGCCGCGATGGACGAGGGTGATATCAATGGACTCCGATTCGTACTTCGGCTACCCTTAATGTATGCAGGTGACGGTAGAAATTCCAGACGATTTCGCCCGGATTCTGGCTCCTCAAGGGCGGGATCCGGCTCGCGCCACGCTTGAAGCCGTGGCCATCGAAGGTTACCGCTCCGGAACTCTCAGTGCCTATCAGGTTCGCCGATTGCTCGGCTTCGAGACTCGGTATGAATTGGACGGTTTTTTGAAGGCGCACAATGTTTGGGAGCAGGCCTACGACTTTGCAGACCTCGAACAGGATCGCCAAACCCTGCAGCAGCTCGAATCCGAGGGCCGCCTGAAGGGATGATCGTCGTCGCTGACACATCGCCCCTCAACTACCTCGTTCTCATTGCCGAAATTCAGCTGCTTTCCACACTCTACGAACGGGTTCTGATTCCTGAGGAGGTCCACCGGGAGCTTCAGCGGCTCCAGACCCCGCCAAGCGTGCGGTCATGGGCGGCCAGTCTGCCTTCGTGGTGTGAGGTGCGCGCGGTGAGTGCCAGTACGGACCCGGGATTGATCGAACTCGATCCGGGAGAACGTGACGCCATCCAGCTCGCCCTGGACACTCGGATAGACACGGTTCTCATGGATGAAATGAGCGGCAGGCGGGAAGCATTACGGCGGCATCTCCGAGTCACCGGAACTGTGGCGGTTCTGGAGAAAGCGGCACAACGCGGGCTGATTGATTTTCGTGATGTTCTTCAGCGGCTGGAAGCCACGAATTTCCGCCTCTCACCTGCGATCCGAGCCGAATTCCTCGGACGAAATCCGTGAGCGGAGATCGTGTTTGATTGGGTCGAGCACTATGCCCAAACTATGACCAAACATTCGAAATTGCCCCTCACAGAACTGCATGGAACCGCACCGCTGTGACTGCTACGCTGCTGTAACTAAAGGCTCAGCGGAATTTACTCTGTGACAGTGATGGACTCAAAATCCGCCGACCCTTGCGGTCATGGGGGTTCGACCCCCCCTCCCGGCACCACAGCAGACCGAATCCGGGATCGGTGATCCGGTCGGTGGGTTCACGAGTAAATGCGGAATCCCTGCAGGTTGATCCGCGCATCCGAGCGGCACACGAGCCTGAGCAGGTGCTTGCCGCGCCGAAGGCCCTGCGTCGAATACAGCGTGACACCCAGCAGCACGGGAAAATCGTCGACACGGAGAGACGTTGTCCCCTGGGATTCTCCGTCCAGGAAAATGTCGACCTCGCCGAGGCCCGCCGTTTTCTCCCCGATGTAGTCGATCCCCGAACCGGTGAACAAGATTTCCGCGGAGGCGCCGTGGGATTGAGCGGCGCGGGGAAGATCGTCGTCGGCGGCATCTCGCGTGGTGGTCCAGGGAAACCACATGCCGGTGTAGCGAATCTGCGCATCTGCTGCGGGAACAAATCGGGAAGGCGGGAGCGGGTTCGACCTGAGCAGCAGAGGAATGCGCCA
>DATJTG010000071.1:0-14838 GCA_035503555.1 Acidobacteriaceae bacterium
GCCTGGGCTTTGGCCTGGGGCGGGAAATATTTCTGCGCGTAAATCCTGCCGACCGCGTCGCCGAGGTACGCGTTCACCATGCCGACGCCGTTCTTCCAGCGCGGCTGCTGCTTCGGCACGCCGCTCATCGCCGTGCCCATAAACGCGAACTGCTCATCAGCGAAGGGATGGGCCAGCACGGCCGCATAATGCTCGATCAGATGGAAGGCCAGCCAGTCCTTCCACGCATCGATGGGCGTCGAGGCCACCAGGGCGGATTCACCGGTGAGGGCCGTGGGCGTCCAAACCATAAACTGCTTCTGCGCATTCAGGCCGGCGGCCTCAAAATACGCATCCCAGTCGAGGCCAGGGGCTTTGCTCGCGAAGTCACTGCGCTGCCACAGATTATTGGCCTTCTGAATGTCCTCGATATCCGCGAGGCTGATGTGGGTTTTCGCGATGGCTGTCTCGAGGGCGACAATCTTCGCGGCACGGCCCTCGGGATCGTCGAAGCCGGCGAGTTTCATCATCGCGGCCACGTGCGCCGTATACTTTGCGCGCAGATCCTTCATGTGCTCGCTGTCGTCGAGGTAATAACTCTGGCTCGGCATCCCGAGGCCGCCCTGCAGCAGGTAGGGCATGTAGCGATCGGAGTCGGCGAAACCGGGGGCGATCCAAAGGCCGAAGAGATTGTCGGTGGTGAAGACCGCGTTGTTGAGCAGATCGACGTCGGCGCGCAGGGTTTTGCCGAGCGCGAAGGCCAGCTCGCGCTGGTTGTGAATCGAGGCAATCGCCGCCAGATGCGGCGCGAGCGGCTTGATGCCGAGCGAATCGATGCGGGCCTCGTCCATGTAGGCGTTGTAAACATCGGCGATCTTCTGCGCCTCCGATCCGAACGGCGGCTTCGACCGGGCCACGTCTTCAATGATGGCGGCGACATTTTTGCTGCTCTGGTCGGCGAGGACGGAGAAGACGCCCACGCCGGCGCGGTCCGCGGGAATCTCGGTACGCTGGATCCAGGCGCCGTTGGCGTAGTCGTAGAAATCATCGCCGGGCTTGATGGAGGGATCCATGTTGGCGACGCGGATGCCGTGAACCGGCGGCGCATTCGTTTCCGGGGCGGTGGCTTGTGCCGATGCGAACGGGGCAGCAATCAGGAGCGCGGCAGAGAAAAGAATCGGCAGACGACAGGAAGCGCAGACGGACATGGTGACGAACCCCCGCTGAAGATCATAGCGGGTCGATGCAGGAATGCGCGGCCAGACTGCCGGCGGCGTCGTGGGGCATAATCGCTGTGCGCAATGCAGGAGGGGTGCATGGCATCCGAAGATAAGCCAGATAAAGACCGGATCGACTTGCCGACGTGCTGGCCGGCGCTGCCACTCGCCTCGTGGGAGCCGACGCGAGCCACGCTGCACATGTACACGCAGATTGTCGGCAAGATCCGCATGACGCTGACACCGCTGGTGAATCACTGGTGGAATGTGCCGCTCTACGTGACGCCGCGCGGGCTTACGACCTCGATGATTCCTTACGGACCCCGCGACTTTGAGCTGCGCTTCGACTTTCTGAAGCACCAGCTTGTGCTTGAAGTGTGCGACGGCACGGTGAAAGCGCTGCCGCTGGGGCCCCGGACCGTGGCTGATTTCCACGCGCAATGCATCGCGATGCTGGCCGAAGCGGGTATCCATGTGCGCATCTGGAAGATGCCGGTGGAGATCCCCAATCCGATCCCGTTTGACGAAGACCGCCAGCACGCCTCGTACGATGCAGCGGCGGTGGAGACCTTCTGGCGCATTCTGATGACTGTCGACGCCGTGCTGCACCGCTTCCGCGCGCGGTATATCGGCAAGGTGAGCCCCGTGCATTTCTTCTGGGGCAGCTTCGATCTGGCCGTCACGCGCTTTTCCGGGCGGCGCGCGCCGGAGCGGGCGGGAGCGGACGCGATCACGCGCGAAGCGTATTCGCATGAGGTGAGCAGCGTGGGATTCTGGCCGGGCAGCGGCACGGTCACGGATCCCGCATTCTATGCGTACGCGGCTCCGTCACCCGAGGGATTCGGCAGCGCCCGGGTGCGGCCGGGTGCGGCGCGCTGGGACGCGGGATTGGGCGAGTTTCTGCTGATGTATGACGACGCGCGCAACAGCGCCAGCCCCAGCGAGGCGCTGCTCGATTTTTGCCAGAGCACCTACGAAGCGGCGGCAGATTTGGGGAAATGGGATCGGGCGAACCTCGAACGGGCGGCTCGTTAGCCAGGCAGTGGGCAGATCGCCGTGCCTTGCCGGCTGGTTTGCTGACCTGCTGGCTGGCTGCCGTGCCTACTTCGCGGCCCGCTGGGCGCTGACCTTGTCGAGCTGGCGATAAATCTCCTCGTTCCGCACGATCGCCTGCACGTACTCGCGCGTTTCCGTGAACGGGATCGACTCGACGAACTCGTCCATACCGTGATAGTTCCCGACGCTTTGCCAGTCGCTGACGCGATCGTCGCCGGCGTTGTAGGCGGCGAAGGCGTATTCCGGCTGGCCGCCGAATTTATCCAGCGTTTGCTTCAGATACAGCGTGCCCAGCAGAATATTGGTCGAAGGGTTCAGCAGATCGTTCGTCGAGAAGTGGCGGACGCCTTCCTCCTTCGCCATCGAGCGACCCACCGCCGGCAATAACTGCATCAGTCCATACGCGTTCTTGTTGGAGATCGCGGTCGGATTGAACTCGGTCTCCTGGCGGATGAGCGAAGCCACCATGTAGGGATCGAGGCCATTCTTTTCAGCGTCGGCCTTAATGTCGGTCCAGTAATTCTGCGGAAACAGAATGCGCCAGTACGCAACCGGAATGGCCTCGATCGGCGCCGAGGTGTAGAACGGGATGGCGCGTTTCAGCAGGCGCATCGCGCGCCACGACTCGCCATAGGACGCGTAAATCTCCGCTTCGGCGAACGCACCCCACTCATCGCTGCCTTCCGCAGCCCTGATCTCCGGCTCGATGTACTCGTTCAGTCCGGCATTCGCCAGCAACTGCGCCTTGACCACGTGCGGATCGTCCTCGGGCACATCGTCGCTCAGCTCAGGAACCGCTTCCGGCTGCATCGCGTCGAGAATCGCAATGCGTTCGGGCGCTACCGTTCCGAGCGCTGCCAAGCGCTGCTGCGAGAGCATACCGTAGTAGTAGTGGGGATAGAGGCGCAGCACCGTCCTGTAATACTCTGCCGCGCTGGCCGGTTTGTTCTCCTGCGCTTCGTAAATGTGAGCCCGCCAGTAGAGCGCCGAGGGCGCCTCGTGGCTGCCGGGATACAGGCGAATTTGCTCATCGAAGATGCGCGCGGCCTCGGAGTAATTGCCGAGCCGGTAGTTGAGCCATCCCGAGCGCCAGTGAGCCGACGACGCATATTTCGACTGCGGGAAACGCTTCGCCAGCTCGCCGTAATAGGTAATCGCATTGGGGAAATCCTTCTTCAGCAGGTACATGTTGCCGCTGGAGTAGAGCGCTTCGGCCAGCCAGGGACTCGCGGGGAAGCGGGTCTCCATTTGCGCGACGAGCGATTGCTGGGTGCCGGAATCGTCGCGGTCGCGCGCGAACTCCATCTGGAGATACATGCGGCGCGCGCCGGTTTCGTCATTCGAATCGGGAATTGCGTTCAGTTCCGACGCGCTCAGGCGCTTCAGCTTCCAGTCGCACTCCGCCGCGGCCACCAGCAGGGCCGAGCGAGTCGCTTCATCGACATCGGCCTGCGCAGCCAGCGAGCGATACTCTTCTTCCGCATCCGTGTAGTGGCCCGCGTCATAGAGCGCATCCGCATGCCGGCGGCGCGCCGTAATCGCCATGGTTGCGAGCGTGCCGCTGGAGAGCAACTGGGCGCGCGCGTAGCCGGCCTCGATGCTGAGCGGGTAATCGAGGTACACATGCTCGAGCATCTGGCTGCCTTCGGCGGTGCGGCCGGCGAGCAGTTCCGCTTTCGCCATCGCCAGCTGAAAATCCACGTGGCCCGCGACCGGCTCGCCCAGATGACGATTGAGCACCGCCAGCGCCTTCTGCGGATTGTTTTCCTGGATGAACAGGTTGGCCTGCAGCACCGGGACGTTTGCGACAAAAATGCTGTCAGGATACTTCGTCACGAAGTCGTTGAGCACCAGTTCCGCCTGGGGCAGCTGATTGCTCTGCAGATAGGCCTGAGCCGTGAGGTAGTCGGCGTAGTCGGCCAGGACGCCGTCAGGGTGCGCCGGCGTCGCGCCCGCCAGCCGGGCGGAACGCAGGGCCGTCACCGCATCGGGAAATTTCTGGTCCAGCAGATACGCGTGGCCGAGCGCGAGCCAGGCAGCCGCCGCGGCTTCGCCGGAGTGGCCGCGCGCCCAGGCCGAGACGCCTGCATAGGCCGCGGGCGTGCGGTTCTGCGCCAGTTGCTGGGCCATGGGCCGCAGTTGCGACGAGGCGACAAAGGCGCTCCGCAAGCGATGCGCGCGCGCGATTTCGTGCGCCGTCAAAGGACGGCGGCGGCGATGTGCGACCTTCCGCTTATGCGCCACCGGATGGGTGGTGCGCGCCGCGGCGCTCTGCGATGTCGCATGGGCATTGCTGGGCAGATGCCTGAGCTTCTTCTTCTTAGCCTGGGAGGATTTGGATTTCGCGGGAGCGGTGGTTGTGCTCGATTGCCGGGCGCGAGCCGGCGCGGACGCAGGCAAGGCGAGCGCGAGCGTGAAGGCTGCCATCACGGCCAGGCCGATCGAGTGGCGGCGCGTGCGCGAACGCCGGACGGTCCCGGCTGTCCTCTGTTCCTGCTGTTGTCCTGCCTTGCGTACTCGTCCGCCGCGCTGCGCTTCCGACATCCATGCCCTCTGGTTATCACTGTAAGACGAAACCGCAGCGATTCCTGAGAGGAAAAACCATCTCGCGAAGGAAAAGTTGCCTGATTGTGTACGGCTGCCGACTGGCTTGCCGCGAGTGCGTTGAGGGAATCGGCGGGCTCGCCGGAAAGTCTCTCCTTGACATTCTGGGAGAAGCGGGGCTACTCTCCCAGACAGACTGGGAGAGTGAGGAAGAATGGGCAACGAATCGCCGATCGATCTGCTGCAGGGAACGCTGGACATGCTGGTGCTGAAAGCCGTGTCCCTCGGGCCGCTGCACGGTTATGGGGTGCTGCTGCGCATCCAGCAGATTTCGCAGAACCGTCTGGAAATCCAGCAGGGATCGCTCTACCCGGCGCTCTACCGTCTGGAGCATGAGGGCTGGATTGCCGGGGAGTGGGGCCAGAGCGAGAACAAGCGGCGCGCGCGCTTCTACAAGCTCACCGCTGCCGGGCGGAGACGGCTCGAGAACGAAGCCAGGAAGTGGAACCAGTTTGCCGATGTCGTGGGCAGCATCCTGAGCGCTGCGCCGGAGCAGGTATGAGCCTGCGAAGCCGGACCGGCACTCTGTGGTGCGCCCTCACCCGGCGCACTGAACTCGACGCCCAGGTGGATGAGGAGCTGCGCTTTCACATTGAGAGCTATGCCGAGGACCTGATGCGCCGGGGCCTGGGGCGGGAAGAAGCGATGCGCCGTGCGCGCGCGGAGCTCGGCAGCCTCGCCGCGGCTCGGGAGAGCGCGCGCCAGGCGTGGGGCACGCGGTGGGTCGACGAGCTGCGCGGAGACCTTCGCTATGCTCTGCGGATGCTGGCGAAGAGCCCTGGGTTCGCGGCCATCGCTATCGGCTCGCTGGCGCTGGGCATCGGCGCGAATACGGCCATTTTTTCGATCGCGAAACATGCGCTGCTCGACCGGCTGAACGTGCCGCATTCGCGCGATCTGGTTCTGTTCGAGTGGACCGGGAATCGCAACGCGGTGGTCCACAGCATTTGGGGCATGTTCGATCGCGGACTTGACGGCTCTTACAGCACTTCGTTTTCGTATCCCGCGTACCAGGCCCTGCGCAGCCAGAACCGCTCGCTCGAGGACATTTTCGCTTTCAAAGATGCGGGCCGCATGAATATCACGGTCGACGGTAATGCTGAGGTCGTGCAGTCGGAGCTGGTTTCCGGCAACTACTATCAGCAGCTGGAAGTGAAGCCCGAGTTGGGCCGCGCCATCGGTCCCGAAGACGACGCGAAACCCGGCGCATCGCCGGTGATTGTCATCAGCGACGCCTTCTGGTCGCGGCGATTCGGACGTTCGTCCTCGGTGATCGGGAAAACGGTGACGGTCAACTTCATACCGATGACGATCATCGGCGTCAATCCGCCCGGATTTACCGGCGCCAAAAGCGTGCAGACGTCGCCGGAGATCTTTGCTCCGCTCGCGATGGCGCCGCAGCTCGTCACCAACCCGTGGCGCACTTCCCTGCTCGAGGATCCCAAGCACTGGTGGGTGATCGTGATGGCGCGCCGCAAACCTCACGCGAGCGAAGCCGCGGCGCAAGCCGAGCTCAGCACGGTACTTCACAACGTCATCCAAACTACGCTGCAGCCCAAGCCCGACGAATCGATCCCGCGCCTGGTGCTTACCGATGGCAGCCGAGGCCTGAATGAAGCCTCATACCAATTGCAGCATCCTCTCAGCGTCCTGCTCGCCATGACCGGGCTTGTCCTGCTGCTCGCCTGCGCCAACATGGCGAATCTGCTGCTGGCCCGAGCCACCGCCCGGCAACGGGAAATGAGCGTGCGCCTGGCCCTGGGAGCGGGCCGCAGCCGCATCCTCCGCCAGAGCCTCACGGAAAGTATTCTGTTATCTCTCTGCGGCGGGGCCGCCGGCACGATCGTCGCCGTGCTCGGACAACAGGCCCTTCTCCAGCTGACCGCCGACCCCGAAAGTGGCGGCTCCGTGATGCATGTCCCTTTCAGCTGGGGGGTCTTCGCCTTCACCCTCGGACTGTCTCTGCTGACCGGCATTCTGTTCGGCATTGCTCCAGCTTTGCAGGCTACGCGGACTCAGGTTCGTTCCGGCCTGCAGGACACGACCCACACCGTGACCCGCCGGCGCCGCGGCTACGCCGGGAAGACTATCGTCGGATTTCAAATCGCCATTTCGATGCTCCTGGTCGCGGGCGCCGGGGTCTTCCTCCGCACGCTGATCAATCTCAACCGCATCGATCCCGGCTTTGATACGCACAATCTCGTTCTCTTCGCCATCAGGCCGCCGGCTTCCCACTATTCTCCGGCGCAGACCGCGGAGCTGATTCAACGCATCGAGGAGCGTCTGAAGGCGACGCCGGGTGTTGAAGCGGAGTCGGCCGCCAGCATTCCGCTGCTGGCCGATGACAATTCGTTCGACGACTTCACCCCGGTGGGCGTGCCTCTGAAAAGCAACGAAGGGCGTGGCGCATCTGACAATTGGGTCGGCGACGACTATTTTGCAACCATGCGGATCCCGCTGCTGGCGGGACGCGCCTTCAACGCGCACGACACCGCCACTTCCGAGCGCGTTGCGATCATCAATCTGGCTCTCGCCCAGGAATACTGGGGCAAAACCAACCCGATCGGCAGAACCTTCCACACCAGCGACGATCAGAACCAGACGCTCACCTACACGATCGTCGGCGTCTGCGCCAACACGCGCTACGCCGACCTGCGCCACGACCCGCCGCCGCAGTTTTTTATCAGCTACCGCCAGCCTCCCGACACGCTGCGCGACATGACGTTCAATGTGCGAACGCGAGCGTCTCTCGACGCGATCGTTCCCTTGCTTCGTACAGCCGTCCAGAGGGTGGACCGCGACCTGCCTCTCGACAATGTGCGCACGCAGACTGAGCAGATCGCCGAGATCACGACCACCGAGCGCATGTTCGCCGACCTCACGGGCGGATTCGGCGTGCTCGCTCTGGTTCTGGCCTGCATCGGGATTTACGGCGTGATGGCATACTCGGTCTCGCAGCGGACGAACGAGATCGGGATCCGCATGGCGCTGGGCGCGCAGCCGGGCCGGGTGCTGCGCATGGTGCTCGGCGAGGCTTCGTGGATGTCCATTCTCGGTGTTATCGCGGGCGCCGGCGGCGCGCTGGCTCTCAGCCGCCTGATCGCCAGTATGCTGTACGGCCTGAAGGCGTACGACCCGGCGACGTTCACCGCATCGGCTGCAGTGCTCCTGCTGGTGGCCCTGGCGGCGAGCTGGATTCCCGCCCGGCGCGCCGCCGGCATCGATCCAATGCGCGCGCTGCGGCACGAATAGGCCGCCTTACTGCGGGTAGGGGGTGCGCGGACTGGCCTCGATCACGATGGCTCCGGTCATCTGATCGTGGCCGCGTCCGCAGGCGATGCTGCAGTGCATGGGATACACCCCGGGCGTCTTCGCAAGGAAGCGGATCGCCGCCGGCTTGCCGGGCTGCACCGGCTCGTTGATGCCAAGACCGGGGACGGCCATGCCGTGCTCGATATCCGCTGTCGAGACAATCAGTTCCACGCGCGCCCCCTGGGGAATGACGATCCGGGCGGGCTGAATCGCCCATTTCTTCATCAGCACGGGAATCACTGTGTCCGGCGGCCCGGAATACCTCGGAGTCGTTCGGCCGCACCCCGACATCAAAAGAAGCAAAGGCACTGCCCCGAAAAGGAGCGCCTTTGCCCGCGCGGGGAAGCCGCGTTTAGTATGGAGGTCTGGCTCGTTGTCTGCTGTCGCCACAATTCTGAAGCCGATCATGTCTTCTTCCATCCAATCACAGGGAACCGCTGAAGTTCATCCTGACGTCCTGCTGGTCGAGCGGGCGCGGCAGGGCGACGTGGCTGCGTACGAAAAGCTGGTGCGGCAGTACGACCGCCAGGTATTTCGCATCGCACAGCACATCGTCCAAAACCGCGAAGACGCCGAGGATGTAGTCCAGGACGCGTTCCTGAAGGCGTACGAAAAGCTCGATCAGTTCCAGGGCAATTCGAAGTTTTACACCTGGCTGGTGCGCATCGCAGTGAACGAAGCGCTGATGCGGCTGCGCAAGCGCCGCACCGGCAAGATGGTTTCCATCGATGAGGACGTGGAAACCGAAGAAGGATCGATGCCGCGGGATCTGGCGGACTGGAGCCCCGACCCGGAAGCTCTGTACGGGCAGTCGGAGATGGCCGATATCCTTCGCAAGACGATTCAGGGTCTGCCGCCGGGGTTCAGGGTTGTGTTTGTGCTGCGCGATGTTGACGGGCTTTCGACGGAAGAGACGGCGGAGACGCTGGGGCTGAGCATTCCGGCGGTGAAGTCGAGGCTGCTGCGCGCGCGCTTGCAGTTGCGCGAACGGCTGAGCCGGTACTTTAAGAAGGGCGAGGGCAACGGATCTCGCGCAAAGCTGGGCCAGGGTGGTGTGAAGTGACCTGCACGGAGTTTTTGGCGCAACTCGACGACATGCTCGATCAGGACGCGGCTCTCCCGCTGCGCGCCGACCTGGAAGAACATCTGCGCGAGTGCGAGCACTGCGAGATTACGCTGAACACGACTCGCAAAACCATCCAGATCTACCGCAGCCACGAGATCTACGAATTACCTGACGATCTGCGCGAGCGCCTGCACCAGGCGATTCTCGCGAAATGCCGCAAGTGCTGAAATCCCCCTCAGGTAGCACGCGGCGTGACGCCGCCGGGTGTCAAAATCAGAAGGGCCGACTGTTAAAATCGCGGTCATGCCCCGGTCCGGCACGAGCAATGCGCCCATAAGACTGAAATTTGATCTCGCATGGGTGCTGCTGGGCATCGCGTGTGGGCTGGCCGCCGCCACCGCGGTTGTCTATTTCGTCCAGATTCCGCTGCAGCCGGTCGGCGCGCGCGACTACGTGGTTTACTGGGCTACGGGCCAGCAGCTCCTCCATCACGGCAATCCCTACGATCCGAACGTGATGAGCAGCCTGGAGCACAGCGCCGGCCTCGCGTATCCGGGCTCGTACTTCATGCGCAATCCGCCCTGGACGCTGCCGCTGGCCGTCCTGCTGGGGCTGTGCAGCGCCAGTGCGGCCGCGCTGCCGTGGACGCTGCTGATGCTGGCGGTTCTGGTCGCTTCGGTGGCGATCGTATGGCCTGTCTTGCGAGCGAAATCGAGACAGCTCTCACTGCTTGGGTTCGTCTTCCCTCCTGCCCTGCACGGGGTGATCGCCGGTCAGACCTCGCTGTTCGTTCTGCTGGGGCTGGCTTTGTTTCTGCGCTTCCACAAAACGCGACCCTTCTGGGCCGGCGCCAGCCTCTGGTTCTGCACGGTGAAGCCGCACATCCTGATTCCGTTTGCCATGGTGTGGCTGGTGTGGGTGCTGGCTACGCGCGCGTGGAAGATGCTGGCCGGGGCGCTCACGGCGGTCGCCGCCAGCTGCCTGCTGACCGAATGCATCGATCCCGCCGTCTGGAGCCAGTACCTGCACTGGGCCGGTTCGTCGGGCATCGGCGCCGAGCTGATTCCCTGCCTCGGCGTAGCGCTGCGCCAGCTCATCAGCCCGACCCGTTACTGGATCGCGTTTGTCCCGGTCGTCGCCGGAACCCTGTGGGCGCTGATCTGGTTCCTGAAGCGCCGCCACTCGTGGGACTGGTTCGAGCAGGGCAACGTGCTCGTTCTCCTGTCGATTCTGGTGGCGCCCTATTGCTGGATCTGGGACCAGAGCGCGGTCATCCCCGCCCTGCTCTACGGTGTCTCGCGCACGCGCTCGCGCGTGCCTCTGGCGCTGCTGGCTGTCGCGTACATCGCGATCGACATTCAGGAGCTGACCGGCGTGAGCGTGCGCTCCTGGCTGTACATCTGGCCGTCGATTTTTTGGCTGGCGTGGTATCTGCTGACGCGCTCGCGCGGTCTGCAATCGGTGGCTGAGTCGCGGGTTGAAGCCGGCAGCGTCGGCGCTCTCGGATAATCGGAAGTGGCCGGTCAGGGGCGGCGATCGACCTCGATCAGCCTTCGCTTCGCATCGATCTGCGCCAGAATCTTCCATGTGAAACGGGGATTTCCCGCAATCCGAAGCTGGAACCAGCGAGCCTCGCGATCGTCGAGCAGCACAAACGACGGCTGACTGAGGACGGCGGAGTTGTCGAGGATGTTCGCAGCCATGTATCCGTCGCGGCGGTAATTCCCCAGCAGGTGATACGCGCCCACGGAGACGGCCGGGCCCTGCAGCGCCGCTTGCCAGTCCATGGGAAACTCGACCATCGCCGGGGTTTTGCTGTAGCGATCCATGACGGTGAAGTCACGAGCCGAATCGCAGACCAGCGGGCGGCCAGCGGCCAGTTCATCGACGCGCGCGACGTTCAGGGATTCCGGTTTCGCGCAGAGAGCGCCGGCGAGCGGCAGCAGCAGAATTATCGCCCCGAGCACGACGCCGCCCACGCCCTCGGTGAAGCGGTTGCGCTGCGCCCACCCCGCCGCCAGCAGCACGACGCCGAGCGACGCAGGCACCATGTAGCGCGCCACCCAGATGGGCGTGATGAGATGCGAGATCGCGAAGAAGGCCACGGGACCGAGCAGCAGCGCCAGTCCGAGGCAGTAGGCGAGACGGCGAGAGGGCGAAGGATCGTGCATGCCGTAGAACGCGGCGGTGATGAGCCCGGCAACGCAGAAGACAGCCAAAGCCCAGCCGAAGACCACGCCGAAGCGCACTTCGCGCAGCAGGGGGAAATAAATTCCGGCAAAGAGCCAGTCGGACATGCCGATCATCAGATCGGCAATGCCCGGTTTGGGAATCCAGCCGTGCGGCTGCGCAATGGCCATCGACGCGCGGATGGCGGGAATCCAGGGCAGGAGCGCAAGCCATCCGGCCCCGGCGCACGCATAGATCTTCAGGCGGAAGCGCCGCTCGCGCAGATCCGCCGCCACCAGCGCCGCGACCATCAGGCCGGCGAAGAAGATGCCCAGCACATGCCCCAGCACCACGCCTGCCTGGCTGAGAGTGAGCAACACGAGATCGCGCCCGGTGGGCCGAGGCGTCTCTGCGATGCGCAACAACTGCGCGATGGCCAGCGCGCAGAGCAGAAGATAGAGCCCATACCCGCGCGCCTCCGCGTTCTGGTCCACGACGATCATGCAGGCGAACAGACCGAAGCCCGCGCCGAGAAACGCAGCCCGCCGCGTGAAGCGGGAGCCGAGAGCCTTCACCAGAACCAGGAACGCGCCGCAAACGCCGAGGCATGAAAAGAGCCGCAGGGCGAGATCGCTGACGCCGAACAGATGCGCCCACGGCCATGCCGTGAGGTAAAAGAGCGGCATGCCTGCGCCGCCGAGCCGGGTGAGCGCGTGCATCAGGTGGAAGAGCGAGCGATCGCTTACCTCCACGCGCGTAAACACCTCGTCCGCCCACTCCTGCTTGCGGAGCGAATAGAGGATGCAGGAAACGATCAGCGCGAGCACACCCAGCCCCGGAAGAATCCAGCGGTCGAGCGGGCCCGCGCTGCGTATCTCCGGTTGGGGTGCGGACGAGTCGATAAGCGGCGGAGTCATGGAGAATCCCCTGCCTCAGCCGCGCACGATTCGTGCCGAGGATCGATCAGCCGGGACAGTTCCATTCTCATCGCCGCGCGCCCGCTGGAATATGCCGCTTTCAGGGTATCTCTGTGCCGGGGCGGGTCTGGCTGGGCTTCCAGCGATTGAGAAAATCCTTCATCTTATCGGGATCGTAACTGGTTCCCTTCTCCAGCACGCTGGTTCGCTGGGCCTGCAGCAGCTTGCCATGCTCATCGAGCACGATCAGGAACGGAAAGCTGTTCACCGTCGCGTACTGGGAGAGAAACTCGTTGTTGTGGTTCTCCTGGCTCCAGTTCACCTTCACCAGAACGTAATTGGACTGAATCAGAGCAGCGATGTCCGGGTGGTCGGAGAAGAAGCGATCCATATAGCCGCACCAGATGCACCAGGCGCCGCCAACCTCGAGGATGATGTGCCTGTGGGACTGCTGCGCTTCCGCCTCGGCGTTCTTCAGATCGGCCGCCGGATCGCGTTTCGGGTCGTAGCCGGCGGGGGTATTTGAGTCGTCGAGCGCGGGGGCCTCGTAGCCGTTTTTCCCGAAGGGAAAGGTAATCGTCCAGGCCACCTCAACCGGCTGCCCGTCGATCAGGTAAGGCTGATAGCGGAAATCCTGGGCTGCGTCGTAGGCGGCCGCGGAGATGCCGGGACCCGCGGGCCTGACTCCGAGGATGGGGCCGCCGGAGGGTGAAACCTTGCTGTCGTTGCCCATGAGAAAAGCCAGGCGGGTGGGACCGCGGGGCCGAACTTTGCCGTCTTTACCGATAATCACCGCAATGCGGATGTTGCCGCCGCTGCCCTCGATCACCATGTTGGCGGGCACCATGGGTCTCTCGGCATGGATCAGCACCGGCCGCGGGTCAGAGGCCATGGGCTGGAACGGCTCCGGGGTGGCGCCCTTGTCCGGCTGCAGCAGAGGCTCGTCGGCTGAGGCAAGAGGCTCCAGCAATGTGATCTTCGCTTCGGAGGTTTTGGCGCCATCGACGATCACATCGACCGTTTTGGCCACCGCGCGCTCGTTGAATACCGTGAAGTCGCCAAACGTGACCAGGGTATTTGAAGTCATCACGCCGTGGAGCACGCCGTGCTTGTCGAGGCAATACTTTGGAAACAGGAAGTCCGGATCGATTTTGTCGACGTAGCGCGTGGGATCGACGATCGAGACGCAACTCATCTCCGCACCGCTGCCCACCGGCTGCATCTGCATGGGATATTCGGGCAGAAAGTTCTTTGCCTGAAAGAGTGGCGTGATGAGAGGCGTGGCAATGCGCAGTTCGGCGATGCCGCGCTGAGGAAAGGGATCGGGCGACGCGAAACTGTGCGCGCGGTCCACGCTCCATTCGGTCCACACGGTCTTTTTGATCGTGTAGGTGCGGCGCCACAGGTCGGGCGCTTTCCACCACTCCTCGATGGTCCCGGAGTTGATGGGCTGGCCAGGCATCTGCCACTGAAAATCCGCCTTCAGATGCCAGGGCGCCGCGCCCTCGACCGAAGGACCGTTGATCTTCACGGCCCGGTTCAGCAGCGCGTGCGCCTGGGCGCTGGCGGGATCGGGATCGGTGACGGCGCTGACAGCGGCGGCGGGCGGGGATTGTGCCGAGACGATGGAGAGGCAGCCAGAAAGCAGCAGGGTCGTGGCGATCACGAGGCAGCGACAGGAAGGCATGGGCGTACTCACCTCCGAAAGGCGCAGCCGGATGGGGGTCCGGTGTTTCGGAGGAATTGTATCGCCGGACGCGGGCTTTGCAGCCTTGAAATCCGTTCACGGCCAGGGAGGGTCATCGCCAGGCCAGGCGGCGCAGGTCGAGAGGGAGCCGCCGCCTCCAGTAGACTGAAGTTCTGGCAATTCAATTTGATTTCGAGGGAGTTTGGCTCATGGCTGATGTGAAGATCACGGTTCGCCCCAACGGACCTTATCGCGTGGAAGGACCGGTGCAACTGGTGGACGCGGAGGGCCGGGAGTGGGACCTGACCGGCAAGGCGGCGATTTCGCTCTGCCGCTGCGGAGCCTCCACTAACAAGCCTTTTTGCGACGGCACGCATTCCAAAATGGGATTCCAGGCCGCGGAAGCTGCGGTGAAGGCCGAGGGCGACTCCAGCTTCGGCATCAAGATCTAGCGCGAACTCCGGCCACGAATCCGACGAAACCGGACGTCCCGCTTCTGCCTGCCGTTCGCAGAAGCGGGATCCCGTAACGCTTTCCCTTCCGCTCAGCCGCGGCTTATGGCGCGGTCAAAAATCTCAGAATCTCCTGCATCACGCGAGCGCCCTGCGGCGTTGGAAAGAGAAACTGCGCGTGGGCTGAACCATCGAGCACGATCAACTGCTTCGGCTGCGGAGCGCTTTCATACTGCGCGCGAATCCCGGGCAGCCGCGGACCGCTGCCGCTGGTGTCGTTGCGCGCCACGATAAACAGCGTTCGCGACTTCAGGCCGCCGGCCGGCAGGTTTGGGGCTGCGCCGAGAAAGACGATCCGGTCGATCGCGCCGGGCGCCGA
>DATJTG010000072.1:0-36062 GCA_035503555.1 Acidobacteriaceae bacterium
CGGATCGGGAGATCGCCAAGGTGCAGGCTGCGCTGCGAGTGGCAGCTGGCATGGTACGTCACGCGATGCGGGAAAGCTGCGCCCACGTCTTCAAGACCGAGCTTGTGCACCAGCAACTCGCTCAGCTCAAAGATGCGAGGCAGCAGGTCGTCGACGGCGCGGATCAAGGTGGCGTCGCCGCTTTCGGCGGCTATTTTCGGATAGTGGTCGCGCATCATCGCCACGCACGAGGATGATGGAATGCAGATCGCTTCGGCATCGTTGAAGGTCCGCAGAAAGCGACGCATCATCGGCGCCGCTTCGGCCTGATAACCGGTGTTGTAGTGCATCTGCCCGCAGCAGGTTTGCTCCAGAGGAAAGTCGATGGTGTGTCCCAGGCGCTCAAGCAGCCGGACGACAGCTTTGCCGGTCTCCGGAAACAGCGTGTCGTTATAACAGGTGACAAACAGCGAGATACGCAACCCTGTTCGATCCTTTCTGCAATGCGTGCCGCGTGCCGCCCCGGGGCCATCAGCGCAGGATGAACCGGCGCGGTTGAAAGCCCCCTGGGGACCAGCATAGACTTGCCTTTCTCGTATCGCCACTCCTCGGAGGGCCTATGGAACCGACTGCGATCTCTGCGAACGCGCTGCGCCTGCTCGACAACTTTCAGATCGAGGTTCCGTCGTGGGGCTTCGCCAACACCGGCACGCGCTTCGGTAAGTTTCTGCAACCGGGCGCGGCCACATCGCTCGAAGAGAAATTTGCTGACGCGGCGGAGTTGCACCGCCTGACCGGAGTCACTCCGCGGCTGGCGCTGCACGTTCTGTGGGACTTGCCGGGCGGCATCGGCGACGTGGATAGAGTGAAGAGACTGGCGGCGGAAGGCGGCGTGCAGGCCGGCTCCATCAACCCCAATCTCTTTCAGCATCAGGAATACAAGCTGGGCTCGGTCTGCAATCCCGATGCAGCCACTCGCCGCATGGCCGTCGATCACCTCGTGGATTCGGCGCGCATCGCGGTGGCGCTCGGCTCGCGTGACGTTTCGGTCTGGCTTGCCGACGGGTCGAACTATCCTGGCACGCAGAGCATTCGCAAGCGCATCGTGTGGCTCGAAGAAGCGCTCGCTGCCGCGCACGCCGCGCTCGGTCCGAGCCAGCGATTGCTGGTCGAATACAAGCCGTTCGAGCCGGCCTTCTATCACACCGACATTGCCGACTGGGGCATGGCCGTTCACATTGCGCGTACTGCGGGACCGCAGGCGCGCGTCCTCGTCGACACCGGCCACCACTACCTCGCGCAGAACATCGAGCAGATCGTGGCGTGGCTGCTGCATCTCGGCATGCTGGGCGGATTCCACTTCAACGATCGGCGCTACGCCGACGACGACCTCACCATCGGATCGATCGATCCGTACCAGGTCTTTCGGATCTTCCATGAGATTCTCTGCGATCCGCGCGAGGAATGTGTGGCGGACATCGCCTACATGATCGACCAGAGCCATAACCTTAAAGGCAAGATGGAGGCGATGGTGCAGACGGTGACGACGGCGCAGGAGCTTTTCCTGAAGGCGGCGCTGGTCGATCGCGAACGACTCGATGCGCTGCAAAATGAGGGCCGCCTGGTGGACGCTGAAGAGTGCCTGCGCTCGGCTTTCTGGACGGACGTGCGTCCCGTTTTGCGGGACTGGCGCTCGAAACGGGGTCTGCCGGAGGAACCGCTCAAGGCATTGCGCGACAGCGGCTACGTGGAGCGCATCTCGCGCGAACGCGGGGCGCGGAACGCTGCATTGACGGCTAGTTACGCCTAGAGGGGCTATTGACTGTCCTCGATGGAGACAGGTGAGAATGCCTGTTCTGCCGGCGGAAATTGCGCCTGAACAGGGCCTTCCATCTCTGTGGTTACTCAAGTTTCGTGGTTACTCAAGTTTTCCAGGTGTCGAGAAAATCAACCTCTTACTGCCGCTATTCGCTGGTAAGATTCTTCCCGGACAAGCCCGAAAAGGGCATCCGGAGAGAATGTGACGAACAGCTTCAAGTGGCTGGCATCGCGAAGCGTTCTTGGCGGATTTGCGACCGCCGTGGGCCTGGGCCTGGTGGCCATGGCCTTCCCTCCGGGTTCGATGCATGACACGCTGGCGGACGTAGCCCACGGGCCGGCTGTCTTGCTGGCCGGAGCCATGAATTCGGTCGAGGGGGGTGGGCCTCCACCTCCGGTTTCGACGATCGGCCTCTTCAACGCCCTCAGCGTGCTGTTTTACACGGTGCTCTGGTATGTTCTGCTCTCGGTGATCGTGCAGATCAAGGGCGACACGCCGCCCCCTCGCCGCGCCCGGCATATGTGAAGCGGCGCCGCGGGCCTTCCCGCCAGGACGCGCAGAGCGAAACCCACACAACTGACAACCGTATCGACAAGCTCCGGCGCACCCGCGCGCCTGCGGCTTCCTGCACCGTTCCCTGAACGGGGCGAGCCGGAGTATGCTGGCGGGCAGGCGATTCGGCCGGGTTCGAAAAGGGGAGACGCGCATGAAGATCCGTGGGCTGGTGGTGCTGCTGGTGATGGGCGGAGCCGTGGCGACCGCGCCTGCAAAGAACAAAAAAGAAGCGGTGCCGCCGAGCTTCTGCCAGGCGAAGAGCGTTTATGTGCAGACTTCCAGCGGCGATCCGCAGGGGCCGGGAGCAACTGCCGAGGATCGCGCCGATGCGAACGCGCTCATTGCGCAGCTGCAGAACTGGAAGCGGTACACGGTGGTGATGCAGCCGCAGCAGGCGGATCTTATCTGGGTGGTGCGATCGGGCCGGGGGCTTGCGCATGGGGCAGGCAACAACGGCATGGGACCGAACGGCGGCAGCACGACGCAGGATGCCAGCGGCATCGGGGGAACTCCCTCGGGGCCGGGCACGAGCCGCAGCGGACAAGGCGGAATGAGTGGAGCCGGCGGGCAGGGCGGGATGAATGGCTCGGGTGGTCAGGAGGGCGTGAACGGGCCGGGAGGACAGGGCGACAGCATGGAGCCAGGCGGACGCGGCAACCGCGGCGGCGCACCCAACATCAGCGTTCCCGACGATGTGCTGGCCATCTTTCAGCTGCCGGCAGGCGGCGGTCCGCTTTCGTCGCCGCTATGGCAGCGAAATCAGCAAGGCGGGCTGGATATGCCGAAGATGCAGCTGTTCGAGCAGATTCGCAGCGCGGTCGAGGCGACCTGCGGCGCATCGCCGGCTCCGACGCAGCCCGGCTCATCGCCGCAGTAGCACGCGCCCGGTATCGTCGATTGTGTAACAGTGTCGATTACGGATATTGCGCGAGGTAGCCGGCGATATTCTTCATCTGCTGCGCCCATCCGCCCTGATGGGCTTTGTAAGCCTCGCTGCGACGGTCGTCAGGCAAATCGTGGAATCCGCACTCGGAGAGATCGAGCAGAGTCCCGCCGGTTTTTGAAGGCTGGAGGCGGAACTCGACCAGCGTGGGCACTTCGCGCGAATAATCGAAATCGGGTTTGATGGCGTAGGGATGCCAGGTAAACGCGAAGTACTGGTCGGGGTCGATCTGCTGGATCACGGCTTTCCATTGCAGGTGCTCGATGCCTGGAGTGGTAATCTGCCCGCTCGATTCTTCGCCGGCCTTGAACGGCCCTGCAAGGTTGACGCCAAACCACGCGCCAAACTCGCGGTGGTCGGTCAGCGCGCGCCACACACGGGCAACGGGCGCGTTCAATTCGGCCTGGATTTCAATACAGTCCGGTTCCATGGGCAGCCTCCGGAAGCATAGTACGCCGGATTGAGGCGCGCTGAGCAGCGCGCCGGGAACCCGGCTTTATGCGGCTGCGGTGAGGAGGATCGGCTGGTCTTTCGTGATCATAAGAGTGTGCTCGTAGTGCGCCGCGAGGCCTCGGTCCGCTGTGCGCACGGTCCATCCATCCTTCGCCAGAGTGGTGCGGCCCGACTTGCTGGCGATGATCGGCTCGACAGTAATCACCAGGCCTTCGGTGAGCACGCTCGAGGCCGAGGGATCGGGCCAGTTGGGGACGCTGGGACGCTCGTGGATGGTGCGGCCGATGCCATGGCCGCAGAGATCGCGGATCACGAAGAAGCCGTCGCCGAGAACGCATTTTTCCACGGCGCCGCCGATATCCTGCACACGATTGCCCGCGCGCGCTACCTGCATGGCTGCATGGAAGGCGCGCTCCGCGGCAGCTGCGAGGCGGTTGCCGAGGCCGGAGGCGGCTGCTGCGGGCGGGTTTTCACCGACGATGACGGTCTCCGCGGCGTCGGCCATGAAGCCATCCAGCTGGATGGTGACGTCGAGCTTGAGCAGATCGCCGTTGCGCAGCTTGCGGCCCGAGGGCACGCCGTGCACGACTTCGTCGTTGACGCTGATGCACGAGACGCCGGGGAACTGATAGACGAGCGACGGCCCGGAGCGCGCGCCGTTCTTCAGCATCACGACGCCGCCGATGCGGTCGAGCTCGGCGGTGGTGATGCCGGAACGGGCCGCCGCTTTCATGGCTTCGAGCATGAGCCGCACCACGCGTCCTGCGGCGCGCATGGCAGCGAGTTCTTCCGGAGTCTGAATGGACAAGTTGCGAGTCTCCCTTCGTATTTTCGCAGGAACGAGGCCTACTCACCCAGCAGAAGACGCTCGGTCGCGAGCGCACGGCCGGTCTCGCCATCGCAATCGACCAGGAGCGCGGCCATGCGGGGATCGCCTTTGGCCGCTTCGAACTTGCCGGGCATTCCGGTGAGGAAGCGGTCGAGCACCATCTGCTTTTCCACGCCAATGATCGAATCGTAGGGTCCGCTCATGCCGACATCGGTCTGATAAGCGGTGCCATGGTGGAGCACGCGATTGTCCGCGGTGGGCACGTGGGTATGCGTCCCGATTACTGCGGTGACGCGGCCGTCGAGATACCAGCCCATCGCCGCTTTTTCGCTGGTCGCTTCGGCGTGGATATCCACGACAATCACTTTCGCGGAGATCTTTGCGAGCAGGGCGTCCGCCACGCGGAACGGGTCTTCGTTCGATGCCATAAAAACGCGCCCCTGCAAATTGATGACGGCGTACGCCTGTCCGTTCGGCAGGAGACCCTGGTAATAGCCGTAGCCAGGGCTATTGGGGGCATAATTGGCCGGCCGGATGACGCGGCGAGGCCGCTCGTGGGAATCGGCGGCCACAGATTTCAGATAGTCGATGATCTCTTTCTTGTCCCAGACGTGATTGCCGGTGGTGAGGACATGGGCGCCCAGGTCGAACAACTCATCGGCGATGGTGGGGGTGAGGCCAAATCCGCCTGCAGCATTCTCGCCGTTCATGATGACGAGGTCGACGGCCCGCTCTGCCACGACGTGGCCGATATGTTCGCGTACGATGCGGCGTCCCGCGCTGCCAAAGACGTCGCCGACGAAGAGAATGCGCAATGAGGTCTCCCGGGAAAAGCTGATTATAGAGAAATGGCCGAAGAAAAAAGACAGGTGAGGGCAATTGTTACGATCTCGTCGTAATTGGCGGGCCGGACCTGTGGTAGTTTGTGATGCATGGCCGTCAATACCCGATTCGCAACAGGCGTTCACGCCCTGGCCCTGCTGGCTTCCGAACCGGATGTGCTGCAGACTTCCGATGATGTGGCAGGCAAGCTCAACACCAATCCCGTCGTGATTCGCCGCGTCTTCTCGTTGCTGCACCAGGCCGGCCTGGTGGAAAGTCAGAAAGGCCCTCATGGCGGATCCCGCCTCGCGCGGGCGGCCAAATCGATCACACTCGCCGAGATTTACAGCGCGCTGGATGGCGGCGAACTTTTCCACTCGGTAGCGTTCGGCGGGGCGGAAACAGCGAAGACGCGCACGAAGCTCAAGGAAGCGTTCGCCGACGCGGAAGGCGCTCTTCGCAACGAGCTCGGCAAAACGTCGCTCGGCGATCTGGTGAAAAAGGCCGGCAAGAAGAACAAGAAGAAGTAGTCACGACCCGGCGACCACGCGATTCTGCGCGGCGACCCGCCCGTACCACAAGCCTGAATTCTTAACTGTGCGTGTCTGGTCGCGGAAGTCGACGTAGGTGAGCCCGTAGCGTTGCGTATATCCGTCAAGCCACTCGAAGTTATCGAGCAGGCTCCAGGCGTGGAAGGCGCGGACGCGAGCGCCGCCGGCAATGGCTCGCGCCAGTTCGTTCAGCTCCGCGCGGAAAAAGTCAATGCGCCGTCGATCGGGCACAGCGCCGTTTTCTCTTGTGTAGGGCGCGTCGAGGTAACCGCACCCGCTCTCGGTGATTTCGATGATCGGATGGTTGTAGTCGCGGCTGATGCGCGTTACCAGGTCGCAGATGCCGCGCGGCCACACCTCCAGACCGCCATCGGTCAGAGGGCCTTCGGTCGGCATGACCGCCACCAGCTGCGTCCAGCGATCGCCTCCGCCGGCAGTGTCCTGGGTCTCGGTCGCGAGGCTGCCGCCGCCGGCGCGATGAGATTCGCGCGCATCAGCGACGATCCTCCGCGTGTAGTAGTGGAAGCCAATCCAGTCGAGCGGAACCTGCATGATCTTCTCGTCGCCGGCGCGAAATCCCATCGTCTCGAAGGGTGTGGGGACGACGAAGGCGTCAGGGTAGCGGCCGTGCATGGCCGTCTCGAGGAAATAGATATTGTTCATGGCGTGGTAGCGCTCAGCCGCGGCGCGATCAGCCTCGCTGTCACTTTTCGGATAGGCCGGCGACATGCCATACGCACTGCCCACGGTGGCTTTCGAAGATGCGGCCTTGATGGCGCGAAAGGCCTGGCCCTGGGCGAGGTTGATGGTATGCGCGGCGCGCAGGAAATCGTCATAGCTGGCGCGACCGGGTGGGAAGGTCCCCGTGCCGTAGCCGAGATAGGCGACGGTCCACGGCATATTGAACGGAGCCCACACCGTGATGCGATCGCCCAGATGCTTCGCGAGGATGCCCGCGTAGTCGGCGAAGTATCCGGCGAGATCGCGATTGGGCCAGCCGCCGCGATCTTCGAGGCCCTGGGGCAGGTCCCAGTGATAGAGCGTGCAAAAGGGGCGGATGCCGGCCTCGAGGGCGGCGTCGACGACACGGCTGTAGTGGTCGAGGCCCCGGGGATCCGGGGCGCCGGTCCCGCTTGGCTGAATGCGCGGCCACGCGACAGAGAAGCGATAGCTCTTCTGGTTGAGCCGCTGCATGATGGCAATATCTTCGTGGTAGCGGTGATAGTGGTCGCAGGCAACATCGGCAGTTGCTGCGCCGCGAATCTTTCCCTGCGTGTGCGTGAAACGGTCCCAGATCGATTCGCCCTTGCCGTCTTCCTGCCACGCGCCTTCCACCTGGAAGGCGGCTGTCGCCATGCCCCACAGAAAGTCTTCGGGAAAGCGGCCGTCTTCTTCGGACGGTGCGGCGACCGCTGCTGTGGACGAGATCGCAGAGGCCGCCTGTGCCGTGCGCGGACTCAGAGCGCTGCCGGCAGCGCCTAAAGCTCCGGCAAGAAACGATCGGCGATCGATCATGGACGGTGCCCTCCGCTTTGGCTCTATTATGCCGAAGCAGCCGCAGCGCGCGGCCGTCGCGAACTGCGCAGCCAGCGTGCACAGAGCAGCAGCGCGATCGTAATGAGGGCCACCGTGAGGCCCAGCCAGATGCCGGAGAGCCCCCAGCGCAGCGCGAAGCAGAGGAACGCGCCGAGGGGCAGGCCGAAGAACCAGTAGCCCGCCAGGTTCATGAGCATGGCAAAGCGCGTCTCGCCCAGCCCGCGCAGCGCGCCCGTGGAAACGCTCTGGGTTCCGTCGAAGATCTGAAAGCCGGCAACGATGGCGAGGATATGCGCGCCCAGCGCCATCACCTGGGTGTCGTGGGTCCAGATGCCGATGATCGGCCGCGGCAACGCGATGAGCAGGACAGCCATGAGGCCCATGAAGCCTGCGCCGAGCGCGATGGCGAGCGTGCCGGCGCGGCGCGCACGAGCGGGATTGCCGGCTCCGGTGGCGTGGCCCACAGCAACCGCCGCCGCAGCGGAGATGCCCAGCGGCACCATGTAGGTGTAAGCGGCGCAACTGAGCACAATCTCGTGCGTCGCGAGCGCGATCGGCCCCAGATGCGAGGCCATGACGGTCGCCGCACCAAAGGCGGCGACCTCAAGCACCACTTGCGACGCGGCAGGCAGACCGAGGGCGAGGAGAGCGCGAATTCTCGACCAGTCGGGCGCGGGCCAATGCGCAAACAAGGCGTGTCCCCGCTTCGACTCATGCGCCCAGGCCGCGTAGACCAGTACGCCGGCCATATAGACGCGCGCTGCGCAGGTGGAGAGCGCGGAGCCGCGCACGCCCATTGCGGGAAAGCCCAGATGCCCGTAGATGAGGGCCCAGTTGCCGCCCAGGTTCACCAGATTCGCAGTGATGAGGGCGAAGGCCACCGGCCGCACGCGGCCAACCCCCTGGAGGTAGCGGCGAAATCCGCCGTACACGAGCAGGGGGAAGGTTCCCCAATTGAGCCAAAGCACGTAACCGCGCGTGAGGCCAGCCACGGTGGGGTCGACTCCGCGCCCCGTGAAGATCCATTGGGCTGCGAGCATCGCGATCATGAGCAGCGGCGTAAACGCGGCTGCGATATAGATGCCCTGCGCGAGGGAGCGATGGCAGTCGTCGTAGCGCCGCGCGCCCCACGATTGCGACACCAGCGTGTCCAGTCCGAGGAGCAGCCCGATGCCGAAGAGCGACGGCGCGTAGTAGATGGCATTTCCCAGGCCGACGGCTCCGATGGCCGTCGGGCCCAGGCGGCCGACCATGATAAGGTCGACGATGGTCATCGTCATCCAGCCGAGTTCGGACAGGACAACGGGGATCGCCAGCGCCAGCAAGGCGCGCAGTTCGGCGCCCAGATGGACGGCTCCGCCGCGTTCGTCGAAGACTTCTGCCGCGTGCGCGTCAGCCGGCGCAGGGATCTCCTGGCTCTCGAACTGTGGGATCGGAATGTCCTGATCGGCGGACATGGTTGGCTCATTGTAGGGTGTCGAGGCGTGACGACGCTGCCCCGCGCAGCGAACGGCAACAACCGGCGGGCGAGCGGGCCTCGCGTGGTAGATTGAACGTAGCGTTCTCCGCCTTCCAGGGCTGATGAGAGCGCTGGCGCCAGCGCGCGGAGAGATGGCCGAGTGGCTGAAGGCGCACGCTTGGAAAGCGTGTTTAGGGGAAACTCTAACGTGGGTTCGAATCCCACTCTCTCCGCCAGATTCCCCGATCTTTCCGGCAGAAAGAGCTATTTTTCCAGAGCGGCGTGAGGCCAGCCGTCGTGCCATGCGATCGTGGAGATTTGCAGGGCCGGATGCCCGGTGTGGGCGTCGTAGGCGTGGAAGACGATGATATCTTCGCCGGAAGGCTGCATCAGCACCGACGCGCCACCGGGGCCGAGCCAGCGATCGTTGGCGGAAAGCAGGAGCGTGCCGCCCCCCTGCATCATGGGCACTCCCTTGTCGTCGGCGTAGGGGCCGGTGATTTTTCTGGAACGGCCCACCATGGTGCGATAGGTGCTCTGCGTCCCGCGGCAGCAGAGGTCCCAGGAGACAAAGAGATAGTAGTATCCGCCGTGACGGACGATAAAGGGCGCCTCAATGGCTTCCCAATCCGGCGGCAGGCCGGGCTTCGCTGGCGGCGGATTGTCCGGACGGCTGCGTGACGCCAGGGAATAGATCTTCGCGTCTCCGGCGAGACCGGTTCGATCGTTAAGACGGCGCAGCTTGATGCCGCTCCAAAAACTGCCGAATGCAAGCCACGCGTGATGGCGCGCGTCGAGGACGAAGTTGGGATCGATGGCGTTATAGTCGTCGGCCTCGGTGGAGCGAAGGACGAGCCCACGGTCGATCCAGCGGTAGCTGGGACTGGAGGAGTCGAGGGTTTTGTTGGTGGCGAGCGCAATTCCGGACTGATTCTTCCCGAAGAGCGAATACGCGTAGTAGAGGCGGTACTCGCCATTTTCAAAGGAGATGTCGGGCGCCCAGAGCTCCGAGGTGCCGGGGCTGTCTTTTTGGATCCAGGCGGGAATCCGGTCGAAGACATGTCCGCAGAGATGCCATGCATGCAGATCGGGGGAGCAACGGATCTGAAACTGTCCGCCATCGCGCGCTTTTCCCGTGGCGAAAACGTACCAGGTGTTACCGGCTTTGATGATGGAAGGATCGTGCGTGCCCCAGGTATCGCCCGTCAGCGTCAGCGCCCGAGGTTCCTGTGCCACCAGCCGTGGGCTCGAAGCGAAACAGGTGAGGAGTCCGGCGAGGATCAGCAAAAGCGGAACGAAGAACGATGAAGCGCGCCCTGGCAGGAGAGACGGGAGCTGCGAGGTACCGGAGTTCTCATTGAAATCGATCGAGGCGGCGAGCATAAAGTCTCCCAACTGGCTACGACGCATTCCGTCATCCGGGGGCCCTCAGGCTGGCGGGCGCCTGCATGCGTCTTACTCAATATAGAGGCGCTCGTCGGCACTGAGCCATGAGCCGTTGCGTCTACAGCGCTTCGCCGGAGAATCCGGCGCGCTGAAACACAACACGGAAGACGGTTCCTGCATGCTCTACGCTGGAGACGGAGAGCCTGGCGCGATGCGTATCGGCGATCCATTGTGCGATGGAGAGGCCGAGGCCGCTGCCCTCCACCTGGCTGCGCGACGGATCGGCGCGAAAGAAGCGGTCGAAGACTTGCGGGAGAGCTGCTGCGGGAATGCCGATCCCGTTGTCGCGTACGAGCACAGTTGCTTCTGCGGGTGTGGTGGTGAGCGACACGTCGATCTGCCCGGGCGACGGCGTGTATTTGATTGCGTTGTCGAGAAGGATCCAGAACAGGCGCCGAAGGTTGGGAAGATCGCCGGAGACGCTCACCGGACGATTGGCGTCGAGCGCGACAGAAATGGTGTGGCTGCGCTCACCGGCAATGGGGCGAGCCATCTCGCAGGCTTCCGCGAGGACCGCGGTCAGATTGACGGGGTTGAGGACGACGCCCCCGGAGTCAGCGTCGGCGCGGGCCAGGGTGAGCAGATTTTCGAGCAGTACAGCGGCCCGGGCCGATTCATCGACAATATCGGCAAAGGCCTGGCGGCTCAGCACATCGGCAGAGGGGTTGCGGAGTGCGACCTCGGCGACGGTGCGCGTGAACGAGAGGGGTCCGCGCAGATCATGCGACGCGTCGGCGGTGAACTGTTTAATGCGATTCACCGCGGTTTCCAGGCGTTCCAGCATGGCGTTGCAGGTTTCGGCCAGACGCTGCAGCTCGTCGCCTGTGCGGACGACGGGAACACGCTCCGATAGATTCGTGATGCTGATGGTTCGCGCTGCGGCGGTAATGCGATCGACGGGAATGAGAGCGCGGCGGCTGAGGAAGTATCCGCCTGCCGATGAAATAACAAGAAGAACTGGAATCGATGCGAGAAGGCCGGTGAGAAAGCGGTCAAGAACGATTTGATTGCCGGATTCCGGTGCTGCGGCAAAAAGGTAGAGCGAGCGCGAGCCCAGCGAAAAGGAGTGGCCGAGCACCCAATAGGACTGGCCGGACCAGTGGGCGAGCTGGAAGCGCTCCACTCCCACAGCGTCCGGCGAGGGCCAGGGGAAATCCTGGGCAGCGATCGTCGGAGAAGGATAAGCGCGCTCGCCGGAGGGCAGAAGAACTTCGCAGAGGCCGTTCCCGGTGGCTTTCGCAAACTCCGCAAGATCGGCGGCGCGGCCGGACGCGGCTTCCCCCTGGCTTTTCAGCAGCAGATCTTCGAGGCGATTCAGGCGACGGGTAAGCGTCTGGCGGCGTTCGCTGGTGAGAGTGGTCTTCAGGCTGAACCACATGGCCGCGCCGAAGAGCAGCCAGCCGACAAAGAAGATGCCGCCGAACCACGCGGTGAGACGCAGAGAGATGGACCAGCGCGGGGTCATGCGTCGGGGCGGAGGGTGTACCCGACTCCGCGCACCGTGTGAAGAATCTCCGCCTCTCCGGGATGCGTGATCTTCGCGCGCAGGGAGCGAATGAAGACATAGAGCGACTCGAAGCCGATGTCGGAGTCCGGACCCCAGCCCGCATGAATCAGGACCTGCCTGGGAACGATGGAGCCGGCGCGGCGCACCAGCGTTTCCAGCAGCGCATATTCGGTACGCGTGAGGGGTTCGACGCGGCCTGCGCGCTCGAATTCCCAGGTTTGCGGCCGCAGGAGAAGGTCGCCGGCGCGCAGGATTTCCGGCGGGCGCTCGGCAACGCGCCGCGCGGCGGCGCGCATGCGCGCGAGCAAAACATCGAGCGCGAAGGGTTTGGTGAGATAGTCATCGGCGCCGGCGTCGAGACCTTGCACGACGTCGCTCATCGAATCGCGGGCCGAGAGGATGATGGTCTGCGTGCGGAGCCGGTCTTCGCGCAGCTTGCGAATGATGGTGAAACCGTCGATACGGGGAAGCATCACGTCGAGGATCAGGAGATCGAAGCGATCGGATCGGCCAAGCCGCAGGCCTTCCTCGCCGTCGTACGCGAGCGTAATGGAGTAGCCCTCGTCCTCCAGGGCGCGGCCGAGGTGGCCGGCGAGGCTGCGCTTGTCCTCGACGATGAGCACCTGCATGGCGGAAGTGTATGACGCCCGAGGTTAATTCCCGATGAAAAGCGGGCTTTGCGCCCCGGACTTTAGGTTGGCTTTAGATTGCGCTGCCATACTCGCCGCCATACCCACCCTGGGCTCCTGTGAGGCAAGTATGTACGCAGCAAAGCGAATCTGGATCTCGGTAGTGTGCAGCGGCCTGGGGCTGACGGCCGTTGCGGCGATGCCGAACGCAGGCGCGCAGACGGCCAAAGCGTCGATCAGCGGCACGGTTACCGATGTATCGAAGGCGGTGATTCCGGAGGCGCGCGTGGTGGTCAGCCCTGGCAATGTGGCGACGACGACCAATGCGACCGGGAACTTCACGGTGGCGAATCTCACGGCGGGCACGTACACCCTGACCCTCACAGCGCCGGGTTTCACACCTCATACGGAGGCGGTGAAGCTGGCGGCGGGTCAGGCGCAGACGCTGAATTTCGTATTGCAGGTCGGTTCGGCCACGGAGGAAGTCGTCGTCACTGCCGGGTCGGGTCCGACACAGACCATGACCCAGGCTGTCAATGCTGAGATCACTTCCGCAAACATCCTGAACGTGCTGCCGGAGTCGGAAATTGTAGCGCTGCCCAACGCCAACATCGCGGACGCCGCCGGCCGTATGCCGGGGGTGACGCTGCAGCGCGACGAGGGTGAGGGCGTCTACGTGCAGGTTCGCGGGCTCGATCCGCGGCTGACGAACGTGACGATCGACGGCGTGACCGTACCGGCGCCGGAAGTGGCCATCCGCCAGGTCGACCTTGCGACCATTCCCGACGACATGGTGGCTTCCCTGGAGCTGAACAAGACCCTTTCCGCGAATCAGGATGCGGACGGCATAGGCGGCTCACTGAATCTGGTGACGAAAACGGCCGGGACGAAGCCCTATGCCGCGATCGAAACGACGATGGGTGAAACGCCGATCGAGAACAGACGCTATATGGGCAAGGTGGACACGACAGCGGGCATGCGCTTCGGCGCCACCCAGCGCTGGGGAGTGATTGGCGGCGCGGAATACGACTACAACGGCCGCGGGATTAACGATATCGAGCCGGATCCGATCCTCGATCCGGACGGATCGGCGACGCCTGACTTCGACAAGATCACGCTGCGCGAGTATCGCTACGCGCGGCTGCGCTGGGGCGGCACCAGCAGCGTGGATTACAAGCTGAACGATCACTCCACGATCGCGGCGCATCTGATGCTGTCGGATTTCAAGGACTGGGGCGATAAGTGGTATTACGAAATCAAGACCAACAAGGCTCCCAGCTTTTATGAATCCCTGCGCCGGCCTGATCTTGCGGTGGGCTCGCTCTCTCTCGATGGCAACCACATCTTCAAAAACACCTGGGTGAACTGGGGCTCGGCGATTTCGCGTTCGCGCGAACTGAATGCCGGCGGCAATCCGGAGGCCGACTTTGCTCCCACCTCGAACGCGCTCAACAACGTCAGCTTTCCCGCGGGCAAAGACGGAAATGTGTCCGGACAAGCAGCCTGCAGCTTCGATCCCAACGCCCAATTCGATGTTTATCGCCCCCAGTGGTCGGCCAACTGCGAGCAGGCCTCGTCGCCCATGTACGACCTGAGCAATTACGGCATGACCCAGTTCATCACCACGAGCGGGCAGGCGGTCGAGCTGAATTTGCAGGAGTGGGCCGGCATCGGAATGAACTACCACCTGGGCTCGCGCTCGGCGACGCTGGAGTTTGGCGGAGAATTCCGCAACAGCCATGGATTCCAGTACGCCTATACGCCGACCTACGACACGCCGGCGGACAGCAACGGCAATCCGACAATTTTGGCGTCGCTCTTCCAGACAGGATTTGCGGACCCGCACTACTACGACGGGACCTATCACAATGGGCCGTTCACGGACTACTACAGGATGGTGGACTACGTGGCGAAAAACCAGGGCGAATTTCCCCTGGATCAGATCCTCACGCACTTCGGATCGGATCCCGCCAACTTCGATCTGACCGAGCATGTGGCCGCGGGTTACATCATGAACACGATCGACTGGCCGAAATTCCGGCTGCAAACGGGTCTCCGTCTTGAGGGCACCCGCGTGCACGCGCTCGGCTATCTTGTGAATCCGGCGGCCGGGCCGAATGGAGACGGCCTGGATAACAACGGCAACTGGATCGGAACCACGCCGGAAACCAGCGGCCAGTCGTACATCGATCCCCTCCCCAGCATCCAGGCGCGCTGGCAGGTGGCGCCCCTCACCGCCCTGCGCGCAGTCTATGCGCGCGGCATTTCTCGCCCCAACCCTTACGATCTGGTCCCGTATATTCTCGACAACGGCGCGGGAAGCGTTCCTCGCTACTCCATTGGGAATCCGAACGAACAGCCAACGCACGCCAACAATTTCGACTTACTGATGGAACAGGAACTGCGTCCCTTCGGCGTCATTCAGACGGGATACTTCTATAAACAGCTCGCCGACCCCATCGTCGGCGTCTATGAGCCGTACTCCACGATCAACCCGGATGGCTCGCCGGATCTGGCGTCGCAGAATATCAACGCAGCCGGCGCCAGCGTGTGGGGCTTCGAGTTTTCCTGGCAGCAGCGCCTCAACACGCTGCCGGGCGCCCTGAGCGGGCTTGGCATGATGGCGAATTACTCGTACGCCGATTCGCATACCAACGGCATTCCCGGCCGAACGGACTCGCCCTCGCTGATCGGCACGGCCCGCAATGCCTTCAACATCGAACCTTCGTACGAGGTGGGACGCTACCAGGTGCACACGGGCATCAGCTTCAACGGTCCCAACAACAATGCCTACCAGTGGTACAACAACCAGGCCGATCCCAGTAACGATTCGGCGGGACCGTCCAACGGCCCCAACGGCGACAACTTCTTCTATCCGCACCTGCAGGTGGATGCGCAGCTGGGTGCGCAACTGTGGCGCGGACTGGAACTGCATGTCGACGGCCTGAACCTGACGAATGAAGTCTTCGGCTTCTACAACGGTCAACCGCGGTACATGACGCAGCGCGAATACTACAAGCCCACCTACAGTGTCAGCCTGCGGTGGAGCTCAGGCGCGGAACGTTGAGCGCGCGCTGCGGAATCGGCCTCTCTCACGGGGTGCGTGGAAGTCAGTCCCCGCGCCCCGCCCTTTTTCATTTCTGAGCCAACGGATGCCAGGCAAATGCATTGCAGGCTGCGAGGAGCGGTGAAGGGAAGAGCGGCACTGTGCGGAGCGCTCGTCCTGTGCGCGGGAACGGCGGGCTTTCCGGCGCCGCGGAGCGCCGGCGTCGAAGCTCGGCTTCAATTCGTGGTCGTGCTCACCCGGCATGGCGTCCGATCGCCAACCGGCGAGCCGAGCCAGTACGAGACCTGGTCGCGCGCGGCGTGGCCGGCCTGGGATGTGCCACCCGGCTATCTGACCCATCACGGTTACGACCTGATGCGATCGTTTGGAGCATGGGACAGGACGCAGTTCGCGACCGAGGGGCTGCTGACTGCGACCGGTTGCACAGATGCCATGCGGGTGGCCATCGTTGCGGATTCGGACGAGCGCACGCGGGAAACGGGGCGTGCTTTGGCCGAGGGAATGTTCCCGGGGTGTGCGCCGGCCGTGCAGGCGCTGCCAGACGGCACGCCGAATGCCCTTTTTCATCCTCTGCACGCGGGCATAGGTCCGGTCGATCCGCCCGGCGATGCGCAAGCCCTGGCAACGGCCTTCGCGCAGCGCATGGGCGGATCGGCGGAAGCCTTCACGCAACAATATCGTTCCCAGCTCAGGGCGATGGATCGGATTCTGGCGACGTGCGGGACCTTAGAGCCGGGACATTCGCGCAGGTCATTGTTCGATGTGGCTGCCACCATCGGTTTCGGGCGCGGCGGGCGCATTCCCGAGCTGCGCGGCCCGGTGATGACGGCGGCTTCGCTGAGCGAAAACTTTCTGCTGGAATACGCGCAGGGTATGCCGCGACAGGATGTCGGGTGGGGCTGCGTGGATGGGGCTACCGTCCGCGCGCTCATCGCGTTGCATACGGCGGAGTTTGACGTGGAGCAACGGACGCCTCCGGCCGCCCGCATGCAGGCATCGGATTTGCTCGATCACATCCGGCACGCGCTTGAGCAGGCAGCCACCGGAAACGCCGGCGCGGGGGCGCCGGACCGGGCAGGCGAGCGTGCGCTGTTTTTCGTCGGGCACGACTCCAATCTGGCGAGTGTGGCGGCTCTGCTGAACCTGCACTGGGACGCAGATGGCCGGCACGACGATACGCCGCCGGGCAGCGCGCTCGTTTTCGAGCTCTGGAAGCCGCGCAGAGAGGGCGAACCGTTCGTGAAGGCCTATTTCATGACGCAGACCCTGGAACAAATGCGTTCCGGCACACCACTGAACGCCCGAAATCATCCTGTTCGCGTTCCGCTCAGTCTCTGCAATGGACCAACGATCAGGGGCCAATGCTCGTGGAGTGCTTTCTCGCGCGAGGTCAGGCAATCCATCGATCCGGCCTGGGTGGCTGCCGCGCACGCCGATCGATAGGTTGAGCGAGTCCGGCCGACCATCAGCCCGGTTCGATCATCATCCAACGCGGGTGTGGACGGCTTACGAACCGGGATCGGCAGGAGATGCTGTGGTACACTAAAACCACGCTCAGTTGTTTGGTTGTGGGCCGTTCTTGTTGCATCCACCAGATCGTCTCTCCTGTAGATTCCCCAAGCCCCTCAGCGTAATGGTCCATTGAGTTCAAGGTTTCACCACGCACGGTGAATGACCGGACCAGACTGCAGGTCGAAGTCAGCCGCAGTCGAAGACGCGAAGCGTGTGGCAAATCTCAAGTTGTTTTGGGGCATGGCTCCTCGAGTTTTCCGCATATCGAAATTTGAAGCGTTCCCGCGCGGCTGGCAACAATTGCCGGCCAGCGGTGGGAAAGCAAACGACGCATCCGCCGCGGCGATTCCACGGATGAATTCCAGAAATGTATCTGGATGATGGAATGCCGAGGCTGGAGAGCGACAGGAACGAATTGAATCTCTTTTCAGAATTGCAACTTTCACCGATGATGCAGCGGCACCTGGCCGATGCGAATTTTATCCACCCCACCCCTGTCCAGGCGGCAGCTCTTCCTCCGGCGCTGGAGGGCCGCGACGTGCTGGCGACAGCGCAGACGGGCACGGGCAAGACGCTGAGCTTTCTCATTCCCCTGATCGAGCGAATGGCCACGAGTCCGAAGGACACCAAAGCTCTGGTCCTGCTGCCGACACGGGAGCTCGCCATGCAGGTGCTGGAAGCCTGGCGGAATCTGGCGCAGAACCACGACGGAGCCGCGCTGGTGTGCGGCGGCCTGGCGGAAGGTCCGCAACTGGCTGCCCTGCGCAAGGGGGCTCGCCTGATCGTCGCGACGCCGGGTCGCCTGGAAGACTACCTTTCGCGCAAACTGGTGAAGCTTAGCGGCGTCAGAATGCTGGTTTTGGACGAAGTGGACCGCATGCTCGACATGGGCTTTAAGCCGTCGATCCGGCGGATCGCGGCAGTTTTGCCCGAGGATCGGCAGACACTGTGCTACTCGGCGACGCTCAGCCCGGCGATTCGCGAGGTGGCGGCCCTGTACCTGCGGAATCCGGTGCGGATCGATATCAGCTCCGAGATGAAGCCTTCTCCCAATGTGAAGCTGCAGACCTTTGAAGTTCCCGTGGATAAAAAGCAGGAATTGCTCGAGCATCTGCTGGGAACGCATGAGGGCAGCTTCATGGTTTTCGTGCGCACGAAGCATGGAGCGGATCGCGTTGCGCGCAGATTATCGCGGGCTGGGTTTGCGGCGGCGCCCATTCACGGAGACCGGTCGCAGTCGCAGCGCAACTCCGCGTTGCGCGGCTTTGCGGAGGGCCGGCATCGCGTGCTGGTGGCAACCGACGTCGTGGCTCGAGGCATCGACGTCGCCGACGTGGCCCATGTGGTGAACTACGACATCCCCAAAGAAGCCGAAGATTTCGTGCATCGCGTGGGACGAACAGGCCGGGCGAAAAGCCGCGGGGTGGCTTCCACCTTTGCCGCGCCGGACGAGACGCACGCGCTCCGGAAGATCGAACGCACGTTGACGGTAACTTCAACCCAATACAGGGTGCGCGCGCGAAACGCTGCAGCCAGCGGGGCAGCCTGATTCGAGGCAGCCGCCTGGCTGCCCCGGTCTTCTGCCCCGGTGAGTGCCAGGCGGCGCGCGGGCTCTTCCGAATGGCCCGCACGCCTGGTTCTATTGAACGCGCCGCGATCCTGCAATGAGAATATCGACGAGCCTTCTTGCGCTTTCCTGCCAGGAGGGGCCGTAGGTCACGTGAGAGACGCCGATCAAAGCCCGCAGCAGATCCGAGGCGTCGAGATCGCGCCGCAAATCGCCGCTCCGGATGGCGCGCTTCACGAGACTGTCCATGGCCCCGATGATCTGGCTGCGGGAACTCTCGTAGAGCTTTGAAGCACCGCCGACCACGCTGTTCAACGCGGGCGCGATGATCTGCTTGGCCGCGATGTGATCGACGAATAACAGCATCCACGCCCGCAGGGACTCCACGGGCGGCAGGCTTTCGCTGAAAGTGCGCTCCGCCGCAGCCATCTTCTCCACTTCGCTGCGGTAGACGGCTTCGATCAGCGCGCCGCGGGTGGGGAAGTGACGATAGAGAGTGCCGGGTCCAACCCCGGCTTGTTTCGCAATGTCGTCCAGACTTGCTTCTGCGCCGGCGCGCGTAAACGCCTGCTTCGCGACCTCGAGGATGCGCTCGCGATTCCGCTGAGCGTCGGTACGCGGTTTACGGAGCGCGGATTTCGAAGTTTTTTTTGCCATCGCAAAGAAAGTTCTGCAACCGGAGATAGTCTCCGGTAATCTATTCATGCGGAGACTGTCTCCGTTTTAACCGAACCGGCCGCGGCTCGTCAAAGCCGGATTCTTCATGGCGAAGGCAACGAGCATCGGGGAGGAACGCAATGAGCGCAAAATTGGCCGCGTCCGGCAGGTTTACTTTGCCTGGCACCGCACGCAGCGTCCGTCGCATGGGCTATGGCGCCATGCAGCTCGCCGGAAAAGAGGGGAGCAAGCTGGTGTGGGGACCGCCCCGCGACGTCGATGAAGCCATTCGTGTATTGCAGGAAGCAGTAGCGAGCGGCGTGAACCATATCGATACGGCCGATTTTTACGGTCCTCACATCACCAATCAGATCATTCGCAAAGCGCTCTTTCCGTATCCTGCGGACCTGCTGATCGTGACCAAGGTTGGCGCGCGGCGCGGCGCAGACGGCTCCTGGATTCCGGCTCTCTCGCGCGCGGAGCTGACGGCGGCCGTTCACGATAATCTGCGCAATCTTGGCGTCGACGCGCTGGACGTGGTCAACTTGCGCAGCACCTTCGGAATCCATGAGGCAGTGGAGGGTTCGCTCGAAGAGCAAATCACCGTTCTCGCCGAGTTGCAGCAGCTGGGATTGATCCGCCATATTGGCGTGAGCAACGTGACTCCGGCGCAGATCGCGGAAGCGCGCCGCATGATTCCGATCGTCTGCGTGCAGAATCACTACAACCTGGCGCATCGTGCCGACGATGCCGTGGTCGCCGATCTGGCCCTTCACGGCATCGCGTATGTTCCGTATTTTCCGCTGGGGGGCTTCACGCCGCTGCAGTCGGAGACGATGAATCACGCTGCCGTGCGCCTGGGCGCGACGCCGATGCAGGTTGCGCTGGCGTGGCTGCTGCATCGTTCGCCGAACATCCTGGTGATCCCCGGAACCTGTTCGCTGCTCCACCTTCGTGAAAATCTTCTGGCGGCTACGCTGCAGATTCCCGCGGATGTGCTGGCCGCACTGGACACAATCGCCAAACCAGGCGCCGCAACCACGGTTGCGCGCCACTAAGAGGAGGGATTCCATGCGTGTTTTCGTCACCGGCGCGACCGGGTTTGTCGGATCTGTTGTGACTCGCGAGCTGATCGATGCCGGCCATCAGGTGCTGGGCATGGCGCGCAGCGATGCGGGGGCCAGGGCGCTGGCCGATGCCGGCGCTCAGGCGCACCGAGGAGATCTCGAGGATCTGGAAAGCCTGCGCAGCGGGGCGGCGCAGTGTGACGGCGTCATCCACACTGCTTTCCGCCACGACTGGTCGAATTTCGCGGAGAGCTGCGCGATCGACAAGCGGGCGATCGAAGCGCTCGGCGCGGTGCTTGCGGGGTCGGAGCGTCTGCTGATTGTCACCGGCGGACTCGCCGTGCAGGCGGCGGGGCGCGTGGCCACGGAAAGCGATCCGGCGTTGCCTGTTTCGGCCGCGTATCCGCGTGCCTCGGAAGCGACAGCGGATGCGATGCGCGAACGAGGGGTGCACACGTCGGTGGTGCGTCTGCCTCAGGTCCACGATCCTGTGAAACAGGGCCTCGTCACGTATCTCGTCGCGGTGGCGCGCCAGAAAGGCGTTTCGGCATATGTCGGCGAAGGCCGGAATCACTGGGCCGCAGTGCACGTGACGGATGCCGCCCGCCTGTATCGGCTGGCGCTCGAGGGGCATGAGCCCGGCGCGCGCTATCACGCGGTAGCCGAAGAAGGCGTGCCGCTGCGGGACATCGCTGCCGTGATCGGCCGTGGACTGAAAGTGCCGGTACGTGCGATCTCGCAGGAAGAAGCGCCTGCTCATTTCGGATTTCTCGGTCGCTTCGTGGAGATGGACCTTCAGGGCTCGAGCGCGCAGACGCGCGAGCAACTGGGATGGAATCCCTCGGGACCGGGGCTGATCGCCGATCTTGAAGCGATGCGTTATTGAACGGCCGGCGGCGCGCTACGGTGCGGCGCGCCGGTAAGCGCGCTCTGGAAGGAATCGCTCCGGCGTCCGCGGGCAGGGGTAGCACTTTGTGGACAGCGCCGGATTGGAGTGCTTCCTGGGGCATGCCAGAAACTACCCAGGTTCCTTCGTCCTGGGCAATGGTCATGGCGCCGCCCGGCTCCATCTCGCGGGCATTCCGCGAGCGCCGTCGTCACCAGGGAAATAGAAATCGCCGCGCGATCGATTCCCGGGAGTGCCTCGAGGCGCGGGCCGTCGGCCGTCAGTAAATTCGGCTGCCGATGACCTGCATCCCCGTCGCGTTCGACTCGATGCTTCTGGCGCGGAGGAGAATCTCGAAGTAGCCCATCGTTCCGTCTTTGCGCGTTGCGCTGCGCAAAATGGATGCCACCGCAGCCGGATGAAACAGCGCTTCTCCCGCGGCTTGCGTGCCGGCCACGTCCAGCCCCTGCAGCACCAGCAGACGCCCGTTGCCTTCGAGGTTGGGGAGGCACGAGATCAGCGCGAAAGTCTCGTGTGCCGGCTCGTTCCAGTGGCTCACGTACTCCGCGGCTTCACCCGGCTGGGGATGCGTATTGACGATCGTCGCCCCCTGCATGCCTTCGCGGTAGACGATACGGAAGTTCGCATTGGTTTCCGCGATCGCGGCCCAGGGGTTGCTGCCGACCGATCCGAGGATGACGGCGTTGGCGTGTTTCAGATCGTCAACCCGCAGATCGCGAGGGAAGCGCAGAATCGCGCGCTGCGGGTCAAACTCCGGCAGGTGCGCCAGCGACGATATGATCTGCAGATCGACGAAGCTGGTGAAGTCCTGCGTGCGCAGATCGTCGGCGCTGTGGGCATCGACCTGTGGAAGGGCAATGCCCGCATAGTCGCCGTTGATGTAGCCGGTTAGGGGCAGAGGGCGCCGCGAAATATCCTCGATCAGATTCAGGCCGGCGTCGGCGGGCACGATGTACGTGCTCAGCGGTCCCTTGAAGAGCGCAGCCCACAGCGGTTCCGTCGGTTGATTCGAGGGAACGCTCGATCCCGGCGGATGAATCCGCATCGCCGCGAACCACGCTGCCCCGAAAATCACAGCCGTGTACAGCAATCCGAGCAGGGCCTTCGCGGCCCGGCGATTGGGCTGGCGGATCGGCGCAGCAAGGTCAGCCGTGGGGGCCTCGTCGTCGGTGGGAGCCTCCGCGCGAATGCTGATCGGCGCGGGCCTGGCGGCCACGCCGGCCCTGGCATCATCGGCCGCTGGGAGGAATACCGGAATATAGCCGCCCAGGGGGATATCGATGTGCATTTCTTCCTGCGCGCCCTCTTCGGCAAAATATTCGCTCAACCGGCGGCGCAGCTGCCGCGCATAGTTCCGAACGATATTGTCCTCGACGGTCCGATAGTTTGCGGGGCGATCGAAGACGTGCACGCCGATCTGGTGCTCGGTAATTTCGGTGGCCCGGCCGGCCACCGTCTCCGCAACAATATAGAGAAGGAAGCGCGACAGCAGAGGCGAACGCGCAAAGTGACGGCTGGCGACGACCCGCTGCGCGACCTGGCAACGGACATCACTCTCCGGCAGGTCGAACCCGTTCCTGCTCCCCGGTGAGGACTTTTCCTGGCGATGAGCTGCGGCGGCAGATCCCATAGTTTTGTCTCCAGGCAAGCGCCCGAAGGTCCGATCTATTCCCGATCAGACTACGATCCGCGGGTAAACGCCAGGTGAATGGAGCCGCCCCGGGGATGGACGCTCAGGGAGTTTAACAAAAATTTAAGTGACAAGAATGCTATCTGCTTTCAGCGTGTTACGCGCGGTGATCACATGTGTATGCACGCGGGAGGGGAACGGGTAAACACTTCCGCTCGTCGAATCCGCGGTCGGATGATGGTCGGCGAGTCACCGCAGGTCAGGCGGAGACCGTTCGTGTGCGAATTCCCCTCGCACCCACTTTTGGAGGCAGCAGTGACACAACGATTTCGTACGCTTCGGACAGCTTCCGGAGGAATATTGACATTCCTCGCGCTTTTCCTCGTACCGCTGTCGCTGCGAGCCCAGCTGGATACTGGCAGCGTCACCGGCATCGTGCGGGATCCCTCCGGGGCTGTCGTTCCGGGTGCGTCCATCAAATTAACCAATGACGGAACCGGCGTGGCGGTCACCACGGCCTCGACCGCGACCGGCAACTACACCTTCAGCGACATTACCCCCGGCACCTACAGGATCGAAGCCAGCGCGAAGGGCTTTGAGAACTACCTGGTGCAGGGCGTCGTCGTGCACGTCCAGCAGGTAGTCACCATCGACCTGCCGCTGTCAGCCGGAACCGTCCAGCAACAGGTGACCGTGACGGCAGCGTCGCCTCTGCTCCAGGCGCAGAACGCGGCGGTCAGCCAGCTTATCCAGAATGAAACCGTGAACGACCTGCCCCTCGCGACGCGCGACTGGGGATCGCTGGCGCAGTTGTCGGCCGGCGTGGCCGCCGCTCCTCCGGGGGGCGTGACCGCCGACGCGGGCAGCTCCGAGAGCGCGTACTTTTCCGTCAACGGCGCCAGCGTCTGGCAGAATGACTTCCGCCTCGACGGCATCAACGACAACATCGAGTTCTACGGGGGCAACTACACGCTCACCAACGCCGCCATCGTTCCTCCACCGGACGCGGTGCAGGAATTCTCGCTGCAGTCCGGGGACTTCAATGCCGAGTTCGGCCACTCCACCGGCGGCATCGTCAACGCGGAAATCAAATCCGGCACCAACCAGCTCCACGGCGTCCTGTGGGAATACGTCCGCAACAACGATCTCAACGCCAACTATTTCTTCAACAACACCGATGGCGTCGCCAAGCCCATTCCCGCCTACCACCAGAACCTCTTCGGCCTGACGGCCGGCGGTCCGGTGCTGATCCCTCACCTGATTAATGGACGCGATCGCCTCTTCTGGTTCTTCGATTACCAGGGCGGACGCTACGTTCTGCCCGAGCCGCCTGGCGGCGAAACTGTGCCGACCAGCGGCATGGTCGCAAGCGGCTTCACCAATCTGCAGGACAACATCACCGACAACAGCGGCACGGCGACCGACGCGCTCGGCCGCACCTTCCCGCACGGCACCATCCTCGATCCCGCGACCACCCGGCAGATCTCGGCAAGCGGAGTCGATCCCGTCACCGGATTGACCGGCGCTCCGGGCAGCTACGTCCGCGACCCCTTCTACAACTGCACCACCGCGGGCTGCCCCAGCTTCACCGGCAACAACACCACCAACTTCGCCACGCCCACCCAGGAGGCGCTGCTCAACATCATTCCCACCAATCGCCTCGACCCGAACGCCGTGAAGCTGCTCGGCGTCTACCCGGCGCCGCTTTCCGCGGGCCTGGCGAATAACTACTCCAGCTATGTTCCCAGTGAGAACAAGAACACCAATACCTGGGACATTCGCATTGACTCGAGCCTCGGCGCCAACGACAAAATCTTCGGTGTTTACGATCGCAGCCTGTTTGCCGTCACCGTTCCATCCAACTTCCCCGGCGTCGCCGTCGGTGAAACCGGCGGCCGCAACGACAGCCTCCCGGCCTACGCGTGGGCGGTCGGCTACACCCACATCTTCACGCCCACCCTCACCAACGACATGCACGTCGGCATGGTCCACAGCGACAAGATGCAGAAGTCGTTCTACGGCGACACCTTCGGCATTCCCGCGCAGTACGGCATTCAGGGCGTGCAGCAGGTGGCCAATAACGGCGGACTTCCGCCGATCACCATCAGCGGCCTCACCCACATCGGCGTCGGCAACTACACGCCGACCCTCCAGTACGTGTGGAGCATCGAGGGCGTCGACGACGTCACGAAGGTCTACCGCAACCACACCTTCAAGGCCGGCATTCAGGTCGACGACCTCGAAGGCAACATCTCCCAGCCGCCCCAGGGCCGCGGCGACTTCAACTTCAACGGCCAGTACACCGACATTCCCAACAAGAACAGCAGCCTCAACGGCATCGGCGATCTGCTGCTGACGCCCATACCCTCCACTCTGCCGCCCGGAGACGGCGGTGTGGACAACGTGGGTGGCATGAGCAGCTTCTCCGGATCGAATATCGCTGCCACCGACGATCACCGCTGGTACTGGGGCATCTACGGGCAGGACGACTGGAAGGTGACGCCGAGTCTCACGCTGAACCTGGGATTGCGATGGGATTACTTCACGCCGTACGCGGAAATCAATAACCGTCAGGCGAATTTTGCCGCCGATGGCGGGAATGGTCCCGGCGGCACGTACTACATGCCGAAGCAAGGCTGCTCCGTACCGGAGTCATCGTCTTTCCAGGCGCTGCTTTCAGCCAGCGGCATCAGTCTCGACTGCGTCTCGAGCTCGACCCTGGGCAATGCGCAGGGAACGAACTTTGCGCCGCGCGTAGGCTTCGCCTGGAGCCTGCTGCCTGCGCTTGTACTGCGCGGCGGGTACGGTACGGCGTACGGAGCCCTGGGCAATCTGGGTTACGGAGGAACGCTGGGGACCAACTATCCCTTTGTCTACGTGCAGAGCTTCACCAGCCCCGATTCGCAGCATCCTTTTCTTCTGCCCAACGGCAGCCCGGCGACCATGGAACAGACGTTCACCCAGTACAACTTCCAGAATCCAACCGTCAGCACCGGCATGGGGCTCAACCTCTACGGGCGCCAGTACAACTTTGAGACGCCCTATGTGGAGACAGAGAACCTGACGCTGCAGTACCTCATCACTCACCACGATTCCATCCAGGCCGGCTACGTCGGCACGCAGGGCCGCCACCTCGACAATCTCGGCTACAACAACGGCAACACCGCGATCCTGCCGCCGGGCACGAATTCGCAGAACTATATCCCGTTCCCCGACTTCGCGCGCAATGCCACCTACGAGACCACGAACGGCACCAGCAACTACAACTCGCTGCAGTCCACCTTCGAACACCAGATGAGCGCGGGGCTGTATCTGCTGGCGAACTTCACCTGGAGCAAGTGCATGAGCAATCAGCACACGCAGGCGGATACCAACCAGCAATATCGCGCCGAGTGGCTGCCGGGATTCGGCATTCAGCGTGACTACGGGCTGTGCGATGCGGACGCGACGCACATCGTGCACGTGGCCGGCAGCTACAACCTGCCCTTCGGTCACGGCCGCACCTGGTTCTCGAATATGAACCACGCGGAAGATGCGGTCTTCGGCGGCTGGATCGTCAACTTCTTTTACACGCATGAAAGCGGCCAGCCGTTCACGGTCGGCTGCCCCGTGGCAACCACCGCGGACTTCGGCTGCTTCGCCAACGTGGTTTCGGGACAGGGCCTCTACGCCGGTCCGCATAACTACACGCAGTGGCTGAACCCCGCCGCATTTGCTGAGCCGCCCGCGGCCACGGCCATCGGACAAACCGATTACTCGCCGCTCGGCGGTCAGCAGGAGCAGGTGCGCGGGCCGAACTTCAGCAATCTCGATTCGTCCGTGCTGAAGAACTTCCGCTTCTCCGATTCGCTGCGGCTCCAGTTCCGTGCGGAAGCTTTCAACACCACCAACACGCCCCCGTTCGCGCAACCCACGTCGCAGCTGAACTTCACCACGTCGAATTTCAGCTCCATCACCAGCACGAAGAACAGCAACGAGAACTTCGGCGCGCGCACGCTGCAACTGGCGTTGAAGCTGTTCTACTAGACACGGTCATGCGGGCGCGCAGCGCTCGCGAACTTTTGCCTCCGGGGAGGATTGCAGTGGTCGCTCGCAGTTTTCGCTGTCTGCTGGCCGCTGCTTTCCTCCTCCTGTTTTTTAGTTCCGCGTACGCAGACGGCAGCGGTCCTGCCCCGAACCTTGTTCTTCACGGCTCGGTTCGCGGCGCACAAAATCACACCTACGTTGAAGTCCCATTCCGCGTTCCTGCCGGCATCGAGCGCGTCACGCTCCGATTCACTTACACAGGCAGAGAAGAGCACACTGCGCTTGACCTCGGCCTCCGCGATCCGGCGGAACTGCGCTGCTGGAGCGGCGGCAACAAGTCCGTCCTCACCGTAGCCATCTCCGACGCAACGCCCTCCTGCCTGCCAGGCCTGATTCCCGCCGGCGAGTGGAAGGTTCTGATCGGCGTGCCCAACATTCGATCTGCGGTCACCGCGCACTACACCGCGGAAATCTGGTTCACGCGCACGGGCCTGCTCTCTGCCGAGCCCGAAGTCCTCCGCGCGCCGCTGCGGGCGGGGCCGGGATGGTATCGCGGCGATCTCCACATGCATACCGCGCACAGCGACGGCCAGTGCCCGAGCCAGTCCGGCAGGCTCGTTCCATGCCCCGTCTTTTTCACCGTCGATGCGGCTGCGCGCCGCGGTCTCGATTTCATTGCCATTACCGATCACAACGCCACGTCGCAGTACGATGCGATGCGCGAACTGCAGCCCTGGTTCGACCAGCTGCTCCTCATACCGGGGCGCGAAATCACGACGTTTCAGGGCCACTTCAATTTCCTCGGCACCACTGACTTTCTCGACTTTCGCCTCGGCAGCCGGACCGTTCCGAATCTGAATGTGCTGCTTCGCAACGCGCAGCGCCTCGGCGCACTCGTGTCGATCAACCATCCTGCCGCGCCCAGCGGAGAAATTTGCATGGGTTGCGGCTTCACCCCAGCGGGGCCTGTCGACATGCGCCTTTTTTCTGCCGTGGAAGCCGTGAATGGCAACACCGGGGCCGGCATCCCGTTCTGGGAGCATCAGCTCAGCTTGGGCTACCGACTCACCGCGATCGGCGGCAGCGATAACCATCGGCCGATGATTCCTGTCGATCAGCCTGGGTCGGTGGGCCGTCCAACAACCGTCGTCTACGCCGCGGAATTATCCACACCGGCGATCCTCGCGGGAATTCGCTCGGGCCGCGTCTTCATCGATCTCACCGGATCGCGCGACCGCATCCTCGATGTGCGGGCCGAGTCCGGCGCCTCCTCCGCGGCGATGGGTGGCGGCCTTCGCGCAGCGAAGGGAGACAACGTCTCTCTCAGCGCGGAAGTAGCGGCTTGCCCGGGCGCGACGCTCACCTGGACGCTGGACGGCAGCCCGTCGCCCCTGCTCCCTCCCCAGAGCGTCGATTCGGCAGAGGAGACGCTGCACGCCGCCTGGAAATCCGATGGACTGCGCCACTGGATTCTCGCCGAAGTCCGCGACTCCCAGGACCGCCTGCTCCTGTTGGGAAATCCCATCTATCTCGATGCCGATCCGGAGGGGCGGTCCGTCCCCCGGGGAAACCGCTGATTTCAGAGGGTCCTGCGCCCCAAAAAATCGGCGCGGTTGACACCCGCGCCCGATTCAACTAATAAATTAGTTACTTTGCTCGCCGTGATCCGTCTAAAGGAATGGAGAGGATTGAAACTGTGCCGCGCAGGACATCCGAAACGCTGACCGAAGCCGAGCTCCGCATCATGCAGGTGCTCTGGCAGCGCGAGTCGGGCACCGTGCAGCAAATTCTCGACGCGCTGCCGCCGCAGCCCGCGCTGGCGTACAACACAGTGCTCACAACAATCCGCATCCTGGAGCGGAAGGGATACGTCGGCCACGACAAAGATGGCCGCGCTCACATTTACCGCCCAACCGTTCAACGCGAAGAAGCCAGCCGCTCGGAGATTCGACATTTGGTCAGCCGCTTCTTCCGCGATTCTCACGAAGACCTGGTTCTCAACATTCTGGAAGACCGCGGTATCGCCCCTGCCGAGATTGAGCGTCTGCGGAAGATGCTCGAGTATGGTGAGCCGGGTGCGCCGAGCGCTAAACCGTCAAAGGGGAACGCGGCACAATGATCAGCCTGGCCACCGCTTTCCCCGCACTCGCCGGAGTTGCCCAACCGATCGTTGGCCGCGTCCTGAATTCGCTGCCGGAGGGCTTGCTTCTCGCGCTGGCGGCGTGGCTGCTGCTGCGCGTTCTCGGGCGGCAGAATGCGCGTACCCGCTTCACTGTCTGGATCGTCGCGCTCTGCGGTGTCGTCTCACTCCCGTTCCTCGGCGGCCATGCCCCGGCGGCGCAAGCGGCCGGACTCACTTCGCATGCGGAACTGCAGATTCCCGCGAGCTGGGCGGTTTTCCTCATCGCTCTCTGGATACCTCTCGCCGCTGTGGCAATGATTCGTGTTCTTCTTGGCCTCTGGCAGGTGCGCACCATTCGGCGCGCATGCGCGGAGATTGATCCGGCCGGCGTCGATCCCGCTCTGCGCGAGACGCTCCTGCAGTTCGGGGCCGGCCGCAACGTGCGCCTCCTCGTTTCCGAATCCGCGCGCGTTCCTGCGGCTCTTGGATTTCGTCGCGCCGCGATTGTTCTGCCGGCATGGTGTCTGCGCGAGATGAGCGCGGCCGAGCTGCGGCCCATCCTCATCCACGAGATTACGCACCTCCAACGCCGCGACGACTGGACGAATCTCCTGCAAAAGGTCGTCCGGGCGGTATTTTTCTTTCATCCCGCGGTCTGGTGGATCGATCGGCAGCTCGCAGTCGAACGGGAGATGGCCTGCGACGACGCCGTTGTCGCCACGCTCGGCAACCCGCGCGCGTACGCCGGCAGCCTGGTCGGTCTGCTCGAACGCAGCTGCGCTCGCCGCGGCTGGACCATGGCTCAGGCCGCCGTGTCTCGCGCCCGCGAGGTATCGCAGCGCATTGCGCGCATCCTGAGCGGGGGAGCTGCTTCGACGCATATCGGACGTGGAGCGGTTGGGATTGCCACAGCCCTGTGCGCCGCATCATTCGGGCTCTTTGCTCTCGCGCCGCAGCTGGTCGGCTTCGCGCCTGACACGGAATTCGCGTCGGCGCAGACGACCAGCCAGACGAAAGATGTGCTGAACGTCCACGGCGATCTCTACCACGCGAGCGTTGTGCCGGCGGCGTTTCATCCGCAGCCTGCAACGAGGAAGACCGCGCTGGCGCACCCTGCGATTGTCGATTCTGCGAAGCCCGCGACGGTTGCCGCCGTTGGCCTCCATCCGGCCCGTCACGCTGCGCCGCAGGTGGTACTTGCGAAACTTGCCATGCCGCAGTCTCCTGGCACGGCAGCGAAGAAGAACGATCCTCCTCAGCCGCAGGCCATCATGTTCCTGGAGACTGCGGACGCCGGCGACGCATCTGTGCCTCTGGCGCCCGCCACGCATGCATCCGGTGCGCGCAATGCAGCGACGCTGCCGCTGCCCGCGGCGATCCTCGCCGGCTCTTCCGGCATTCTTCAGATCCGCACGCTGCAGGTGCTGGAAGAAGACCAGACGGGCTGGCATCTGCACGTTTACCACATCGTTGTGCTCGCTCCTGTGGGAACCGAGGGGTCGCAGCACTCGTCGACGTAGGAGCAAATTTTTTTGGGGATTGGAACTAATTCATTAGTTGTTCAAGGAGAAGCAAACATGAAACTCGGCACGCTTCACTCTAAACTCACGCGACGCTTCATTGTTCCGGCGCTGGCTGCCGGAGTCCTTGTGGGCACGGGCCTCTGGGAATTCGCACGTCCCGCTTCGGCCGCGGTGGCCACACCGGCGCCGGCGCCTCCGCAGGAAGACAATGCACTGCTCGCGCTCGACCAGGCGATGGAATCGCTGGCGGCGCGCATCACGCCGGCCGTGGTCAACGTCACCGTGACCTCGAAGACGAGTCCCCAGACCATGATGGAAAACGATGGCGACCAGGATGGCGGCCAGCAGGGGCAGGAGCAACAGCAGCAGATGCAGCAGTTCTTCGGTCCCGGATCGCCTTTCGGCCACATGTTCCAGTTCGGCATGCCCCAGCAGGGCCCGCAGATTGAGAAAGGCCTCGGCAGCGGCGTCATCATCTCGCCCGACGGCTACATTGTGACCAACAACCACGTCGTGCAGGGCGCCATCGACGTTCACGTGACGATGAGCAACCGCGACGTTTACTCCGCGAAAGTGATCGGCACCGATCCGCTGACCGATCTCGCGGTGATCAAAATCAACGCCACGAATCTTCCCAGTGTTTCCTGGGGTGCATCGTCGCAGCTCCACCCAGGCCAGATGGTGCTGGCCTTCGGCAATCCCTACGGATTCCGGTTCACCGTTACGCGTGGCATTATCAGCGCGCTGAACCGTCCGAATCCTGAAGCGGATCCCCGCAAGCCCGGAGAATTCATCCAGACTGACGCGGCCATCAACCCGGGCAACTCCGGCGGCGCGCTTGTGGATGCCCGCGGCCAGCTCATCGGCATCAACACGTTCCTGATCTCTCCGACCGGCTCATTCTCGGGCATGGGCTTTGCCATCCCCACCGAAGTCGCTGAGCCGATCGTGAACGAACTGATCAGGGACGGACACGTGCGGCACGGCATGATGGGGATCACCATCAGCGACGTCACGCCCGAGAACGCGAAGTTCTTCGACATGCAGAAGGCCATCGGTGCGGTCGTCACCAACGTCACGCCCGATTCGCCGGGTGAAAAGGCGGGCCTGAAGACGGGAGACGTCATCACCAGCCTTGACGGAAACGCGGTCAACGATGCGGGCGAGCTGCAGATGAAAGTCGGGCAGAAGCAGCCTGGCGACACGATCCATCTCGAAGTCTCGCGCGATGGCAAATCGCTCTCCATCCCGGTGACGCTCGTTCCCATGAGCGGTGGCGCGCTCCAGGAGGCTTCACAAACCAGCAACGGCAAGGGCCGATGGGGCCTGGGCCTCGCCGACCTTACGCCCGACGTGCGCGAGCAGATTCAGGCGCCGAAGAGCGTGGAAGGCGCAGTGGTGGAGAACGTCAGACCGGGCAGCTCCGCCGACAACGCCCAGCTCCAGCAGGGCGATGTGATCGTCTCGGTGGACCGCAAGCCGGTGCACAGCGCGTCCGACGTGGCGCAGGCGCTGTCCAGCGTCCCGCAGGGGCAGGACGCGCTGCTGCTGGTGTGGTCGAACGGAGGGACGACCTTCCGCGTGCTGCATCCTTCGCAGGGTTAAAGCTGAACGATGTGCTTTGGGCAGCCGGCTTCCCTCCGGCTGCCTTTCTTTTGTCCGGATGGCGCCTTTTCGCTGACCGCCGGCCCCGGATTATCGAAATCGGCGAATGCGCAGGGTGTGCCGTCCCGATCGGTAGAAACCGGTGACGTAGACCGTGGCGCGGCCGGTGTTCGAGAAGATCAGCTGGCGCATCCGCAACAATGCCGTCCCGCGAGGGATCGAGAGCAGCTCCGCCATCCGCGGATCGGCATCGGTCGCGTCGATTTCCTCATCGGCGTACGCCAGATTCACCCCGCATTCGTGCTCGAGCACCCTGAACAGGGAAATGCGGTCGAGCGGGGCATCGAGCAGGGCAGGGTAATCGTCGGCCGACCAGTAGCAGACTTCCAGCGCCACCGGTTCGGTGCCGGCCAGGCGAACGCGCTCGAGCCGGCCCAGGCGGCTCGCCGGAGCCAGGCCCAGCCGGGCGGCAATCTCATGTTCCCGATTCACGATCGACGAGGTCACCACGCGCGAGTGCGCCGTGAGTCCGAGACTTGCCATCTGCTCCGTATAGCCCAGCAGCTTGTTGAAGTTGACCTTGGGAGGAGCGACGAACGTTCCCGCTCCATGGCGCCGCTCAACGATGCCGTCCCGCGCCAGTTCCGTGAGGGCATGCCGCGCTGTCATCAGGCTCACGCGGTGGATGCGCGCCAGCTCCCGCTCGGAGGGCACCGGATTGCCTGGCTTCAATTGTCCCGCGTCGATGCGGCGGCGGATCGCTGCCTGAATCCGTTTATAGGCGGGCTCTTCGTTGCGACCTGGCATAGCTGGGATAGCTTTGGCATTCTCGCCGGAACTGGCAGCTCGTTCAGTCCGGTCGACCAGGAACACCATAGCAGACTCTCCTTTCCCCAGCCCGGGTGCTATAGGGCTGGCGGTTCATCCTAGCAGACCGCTATATAGCTGGCAACATTTCCGCTTTCCGGGCCGGCTCGCTCGCGGCGAATTGTGATGCGGGTCATATTTCGAGCTGCCGCTGAAGCACCCATGGAAGATTGCTGTTCAGCCTATAAAAAGCCCCGGAAAAAGCAATTTTTACCATCCCTTCCATGCATCTCGAACCGTTTTGTCCTCAAAATCCACAGCCTCCCGGCGAAACTGGTTCTTGACATGTTTTTCGCAATGCTATATAGCAATCATAGTGTGCTATATAGCGCAAAAATCCACGGAAGCGCAGCGAAGTGCCAGTTTAAGGAGAATCCAGTGAACATCCGAAACAGAAGGTGGCTGCTGCCGCTCAGCAGCCTGTGTCTTGCAGGGCTGCTGTTCTGCACGACGCCAGCCCTCCGGGCGCAGCAGGCGGCCGGTTCCATTACCGGAACCGTCACCGACCCGTCCGGCTCCGCGGTCGCCGGCGCCACGGTGACGGCCAAAGACGCCGCTCAGGGCGCGACCTGGACCACGAAGACCGACAGCGCCGGAATCTACGAGTTTCCGCGGGTCAGCGTCGGAGAGATCGCCGTTAAGGTGGAGGCCTCCGGCTTTGCCACCCAGCAGCGCACTCCGTTTACCCTGGTGCTGAACCAGACGGCGCGCGTCGACTTCCAGCTCGCCGTCGGTAAGGTGAGCGAAACTGTCAGCGTCACCGGCGCACCGCCGCTGCTGCAGACGGACTCCTCGCTCAACGGCACCGTCATCAGCCAGGTGGCCACGACCTCGCTGCCGCTGGCTTCCCGCGACATCAACCAGCTCACCCTGCTGGTGCCCGGCGTTGTCAGTCCCAACATTTACGCGTTCCAGTCTCCGCAGACCACGTTCGGCACCGGTCGCCCCTACGTGAACGGCGCGCGCGAGCAGGACAACAACTTCTCGCTCGACGGCATGGACACCAACCAGCCGGATAACAGCGAAGTGGCGTACGTTCCCGGGCCCGACGCGGTGCAGGAGTTCAACATCATCACCAGCAACGCGCCCGCCGACTTCGGCAACTACCTCGGCGGCGTTATCGTGGAGACCCTGAAGTCGGGCACCAACGCCTACCACGGCAATGTCTTCGAGTTTCTGCGCAACACCGACCTGAACGCCAACAGCTGGAACAACAAGGCGCAGCAGTTTGCCTCCACCGGCGCAGCGCTGCTGCCTCGGCAGCCCCTGCAATGGAACGAGTTCGGCGCCACCTTCGGCGGCCCCATCATCAGGGACAAGCTGTTCTTCTTTACCGACTTCCAGGGATCACGCTACAACACCCCGGCCACGGCGACTCCCTTCAATCCGATCCCTGCGGCCTTCCGCACGGGAGACTTTTCGTCGGACTGCCCTGAAGGATTTACCGGCGGCCTGTGCAACAACGCGGCCCATCAGCTCTACGATCCGGCTTCGAGCGCGACCGCAACGGGACGCACGCCGTTCCAGAACAACCAGGTGCCCATCCGCAGTTCGGTGGCGAGCAAGCTCATCAGCTCCTCGCTCTTTCCGGCGGCCACGGCCAGCAGCTACATTTCGCACAACTACGTCAATTCGTATCAGGGCGACGCCAAGATCGACTGGCAGGCCTCCGATCGCGACCACGTGATGGGCCGCTACACGCAGCAGTACGTCATCAACAACACCACGAACAGCCTCGCGCTGCTGCCCTCGCTGACGCGCGAATATCCGCTCAAGAATTTCGTCGTTGACTACGCGCGGACGATTTCGCCCACGCTGGTGAACGAAGCCCGCGCCGGCGCGCAGATCTTCCCGGCCAACGACCAGGTGTACACGAATCCAACCGGACAAAATATGCCGCAGACCTTCGGAATCCCCGGCGTACAGGACACGATTCTGCCGGCGATGAACATCGGCCAGTACGGCTCGATCGGCAACAACGACAGCGTCGAAATCTTTCACGACACAACGCTCGAGTTTGAAGATCTGCTGACCTGGACGCACGGCCGCCACGTCGTCACCGGCGGCGCGGAGTATTTCCACTACATCATCAACGACCTCTATCCTGGCAACCAGGGCCTGGCCGGCGACTTCGACTTCAACGGCCAGTTCACCGGCAACACCGGAACCACCGGCGGCGATGCCGCCGCGGATTTCCTGCTGGGCCTGCCCGAGGAAGTGGACGAAGGCACGCCGCTGCACCTCAACTTGCGCAACAGCCTCTTCGGCGGGTTCGCCCAGGACAACTGGAAAGCGACGCCGAAGCTGACGCTGAACCTTGGCCTGCGTTATGAAGTAACGACTGCGCGCGGCGACAAGGATTCGGCAGACAACGTGAACTTCGATCTGGTTTCCGGCACGCCGGAAATCGGCACGAACTACAACACCTATACCGGCCGCGGCACGGTTCAGCCCCGCATTGGTTTCGCGTGGCAGGCGGTGCACAACACGGTCATTCGCGGCGCCTACGACATTTCCAGCTACATGGAAGCGACCGGCCTGAACAACATGGCCGTCGCGAATCCGCCGTACCAGATCGCCCGCACGGAGTTCAACAATGGGCTGCCTGAGCCGGCGACCACGCTCGACCAGGGCTACTCCGCGTTTCCCGCGGCCGCCTGCACGGCGCAGGGGCTGCAGCAGTTTTCGGCGGCATGCCTGGCCGGCGGCGTTACGGTGCACGCGACCAATCCGAACCTGAAGCCGGCGATCGACCAGCAATGGACGGCCTTCGTGGAGCACCAGTTCAACGGCAACACCACGGCGACTCTGGGCTATGTGGGCAACAAAGTCGACCACATGACCGACATCTTCCTCTACGACCAGAAGGTGCTTGAGTCGAACGGCACGGTGGGTCCGCCGCCGTACGCCGCGCCGCTCATCAATGCCGGAGCCAACGTTCGCTACAACGATTCGTCGGCCATCCAGCGCTACAACGCGGTGGA
>DATJTG010000073.1:0-19211 GCA_035503555.1 Acidobacteriaceae bacterium
TGGTGGCCAGGGACGGGATCGAACCGCCGACGCCGGCCTTTTCAGGGCCGCGCTCTACCACTGAGCTACCTGGCCGCCGGCTGGATCCAGCGCTGGTGGGGAGCTGTCTGACTGCGCCAGGCACTGCCAATCGCGTCGCGACAACCTTTGCCAGTATAACAAAGCGGTCCCGCCCGGCCGACCGCCCCCTTCATCGTCTCGCGCGCCCGCCCGCGGTACACTTGTGCCACCTGATCTCAGCTCCTCCTCAGGAATCGAGGCTGATGCTCCATCGCCGCGCCCTACGTCTGCTCTGCCTGCTCGCCGCCGCGTCCTCGCTTCTCCTCCTCCGCGCCGCTCCGGCGGAACAGACCAGGCCCATCGCGGAAATGCGCGCCGCCCACGCTTTCGACCAGGCCCGCCAGGAGGGCCCGCCGGCGCTCTACGCCTTCTTCTTTCGCATGCCCAAGGGCGCCGATCTGCACGTCCACCTCACCGGCGCGGTCTACGCGGAAACCTGGATCCGCGAAGCCGCCGAGGATAACATCTGCGTCAACGCGGTCCAACTCCGCCTGGACGCCGATCACCACCCCCCGGATTGCCCCGCGGGCGAGTCCGCCGCCAGCGCCGTGCCCTCCGATCAGCACCTCTACGACGAGCTGATTGACGCCTTCTCCATGCGCAGCTTCGTCCCCGTCACCGGCGACTCCGGCCACGACCACTTTTTCGACACCTTCGATCGTTTCGGCGACGATGATCGCTTCATCGGCAACTGGATCGACGAGGTTGCTTCGCGCGCCGCCGCCCAGAACGAGCAATATCTCGAGCTGATGCAGACCGGCGACTACGCCGGCGCCAAAGCCGCCGCCGCCCGCATCGGCTGGGACCCCGATCTCACGAGGTCCCGCCAGGAACTGCTCGCCGATCCCGAATTTCGCGCCAATATTCAGAGCGCCGGCTCCGCGTTCGATGCGGCCCTGCGCCAGCGCGACGCCATCGAGCGCTGTGGCACAGCCGATGCTGCACCCGGCTGCCAGGTCACCGTGCGCTTCCTCTACCAGGTCCTGCGCGACCATCCACCGCAGCAGGTCTTTGCCCAAACCCTCCTCGGCTTCGAGATTGCCTCGGCCGACCCGAACGTCGTCGGCATCAACTTTGTCCAGCCGGAAGACGCCTACTTCTCCATGCGCGACTATCGTCTGCAGATGCACATGCTCGACTATCTGCACGGGATTTACCCGAAGGTGCACATCAGCCTGCATGCCGGCGAACTCGCGCCAGGACTCGTCCCGCCCGAGGGTCTCACCTTCCACATCCGCGCCGCCGTCGAGCAGGGCCATGCCGAGCGCATCGGCCATGGCGTCGACGTCCTGTATGAGGATCATCCCTGGCAGCTGATGCAGGAGATGGCCGAGCGCCATGTGATGGTCGAAATCAACCTCACCAGCAACGCCGTCATCCTCAACCTCGCAGGCAGCGACCACCCCTTCATGCTCTATCGCAAAATGGGCGTGCCCGTCGCGCTCTCTACCGACGACGAGGGCGTTTCGCGCATCGATCTGACTCACGAGTATGTGCGTGCGGCGGTTACCTATCCTCTTACCTATATGGATTTCAAGCTGATGGCTCGCACCTCCATCGAGCACGCCTTCCTCCCCGGCGCCAGCCTCTGGCAGCGCTTCACGCCGGAGCATCTCGATACCCCGGTCGCCGCCTGCCGCGGCCAGCTCGGCAACGAAACGCCGACGGCGCTGTGTGCAACTTTGGTTCACTCCAGCGAAAAAGCCCGCCAGGAGTGGGATCTCGAGCGCAGATTTCACGCGTTTGAGACAAGTTTCTGAGACAATCCCGAATCGATTGCCGATGAAAATCGTCTTCTCTACCTTTGGAACCTTCGGCGATGTCAATCCCCTTATCGCCCTGTCCCTCGAGCTCAAGCGCCGCGGCCACCAACCCGTGCTCGCCATCCCGGAGATGTTTCGCCCCAAAGTCGAGCCGCTCGGCATCGGCTTCGCCGGCATGCGCCCCGAGCAGGATCCCACCGACACGCGCCTGATCGCGATGATCTACGACATCAAGCACGGCACCGAGACCGGCCTGTGCGAGTTTCTCTTTCCGTCGCTCCGCGAGAGTTATCAGGACCTGCTCGCCGCTGTCGAAGCCGATGGTGGCGCCGATCTCCTCGTCACCGGCGAGCTCGCCTACGCAGGCCCCATCGTTGCAGAGAAGACCGGCGTGCCCTGGGCCTCCTACGTGCTCGCACCCTTCTCCTTTTTCTCCGCCTACGATCCCCCCGTGCTCCCGCCTTACCCCATGTTGGCGCGCGCGCAGGAGGCCTTCCCGCCGCTCGGTCACGTGGTCGCCCATTTTGCACGCTTCGTCACGCGCAAATGGCCGGAGCCCGTCTATGCGCTGCGCCGCGAGCTGGGTCTGCCGCCGGGTAAAGATCCCATCTTCGACGCCAAGCACTCCGAGCGCCTGGCCCTCGCGCTCTACTCGCGCGTCATGGGCGAGCCGCAGCCGGACTGGCCGCCCTCCGTAAAGATCACCGGCTTCGCCTTCCACGATGGCGCGGGCGACGAGGGCGAGTTGCCGCGTGAGCTGGCCGCGTTTCTCGACGCGGGTCCGCCGCCGCTGGTTTTTACCCTGGGCTCCGCCGCCGTGATGAACGCCGGCGATTTCTACGAGCAGAGCGCTGAGGCTGCGGAGATTCTCGGCCAGCGCGCCGTGCTGCTGATCGGCGCCGACGATCGCAATCTCCCCAAACGGCGCCTGCCGGACACCATCTGCGTCACGCGCTACGCCCCGTACTCGAAGATTTTTCCCCGTGCCTCAGTCCTCATTCATCAGGGCGGCATCGGCACCACCGCCCAGGCTTTACGCGCCGGCAAACCGATGCTGGTGATGCCCTACAGCCACGACCAGCCCGACAACGCGCGCCACGTGCGGCTCCTCGGTGTTGCCGAAGTGCTTGGGCGCAAACATTACAAAGCCGCAGCTGCCGCGCGGCTCATCGCGAAGCTGCTTTCGGATACAACGTATGAGGCGCAGGCCCGTTCCGTCGCAGCAAAGGTCGTCGCCGACAATGGAGCCGTCACCGCCTGCGACGCCCTGGAAGCGATGGTCCGCGACCGATAGCGGCGCTACTGCGCCGACCACACCGCGGCCTTCACGCTGTTGCCGTCCAGATAGAACGTCGAAAGCCCCAGCAGGTCTGTTCGATACGTGCGCACATGCGCCGACTGCAGCTCCTCCAGCACCTCGCGCCGCGGATGTCCGTAGAAATTTCGGTGCCCCACCGAAATTCCAGCCCACGATGGCGCGACCGCCGCAAGAAACGCCGGCGTCGTCGAGGTCCGGCTGCCGTGATGTCCCACCTTCAGGAAATCCGAATGCAGCCCGCCGCGCGCCAGCATGTTCTCTTCGCTCGGCGACTCCGCATCGCCCTCCAGCAGCGCCGTCGTGTTCTCATACCGCATCTGCACCACCAGCGAATCGTTATTGGAGGGGATCGGCCCCGGCTGATAATCCGCCTCCGGTGCGAGCACCCGCACCTGCACGCCGTCGAAATCGAACGTCTCTCCGGCCACGTGGCGAACGATGCGCGCATGCACCGCGCCCGCTTCGCCGAGCACCGCATCGTAGAGCGCCGAGTGCGGATTGATGCCGATCCACAGCGCGCGCGGCCGAAAATTCGCCAGCACCGCCGGCATCCCGCCGATGTGATCGGCGTGCGCATGCGTGATGGCCACCGCGTCCAGCCGCCGGATGCCCCGCGACCACAGCACCGGCGACACGACGTCCTCGCCCACATCGAAATTCGAGTCTCGCGCTCCGGGTGCGCTCCCCGTTAGCCCACCCGCTCCCACAATCCCGCCCGCGTCGATCAGCAGCGTCTTCCCGTTGGGCGTGATCACCAGCACGGAATCGCCCTGCCCCACGTCGATCGTCGAGATCTCCAGCGACCCGGCGCGATGCGCCACCGGCCGCGGCAGCATCGCCGCCACAGCGGCCAAAGCCAGCGCCCCGGCACACGCGACGATCGCGAAGCGCTTCATCCGGATCAGCAGCAGTGCGCCCGCCGTCAGCAGCAGCGTGGCGGCGATCGCCATCCCCGTCGGCGCCGGAATCCGCCAATCCCCCAATCGCATCGCACCGAACGCATGCACCAAACCGCTGACGCCATGCAGCAGCAGTGCCAGCGCCATGGCCGGCGCTATCGCCATCTTTGGAACCGTCAGCACCAGTCCCAGCGTCGCGAGCGCCAGAGGCAGCAGAATGCCGAGCAACGGAACGATCAGAAAATTCACCGGCAGCGCCACGGCAGTGATGCGATGGAAATACACGGCCATCGGCAGCGTCATCATCAGTTCGATCGCCAGCGACGTCGTCAGCAACTCCACGATGAGAAGTGCAGCTCGGATCCCGCGGGGGAATAACTCGTACGCAATCCGCCTGCCCGTCAGCGGCCGCAGCAATTCCGCCCACGTGCGCAGGCCCACCCGGAACTGCGCGGCCATCGGCGGCAATGACGGATCCATGGGCAGCAGCCACAGACTCCGCGTGGCCCGCAAACAGGTCCCGAACGTCCGCTCCGCAACCGGCACCGCAATCCCGGCAACCGCGAACACCGAGAGCAGCGTCATCTGCAGACCGGCATCGAACAGCGCCGCCGGATTCACCGCCAGCATCACCAGCGCCGCAAAACCGATCGCGTTCATCGGCCGCCGCTCGCGCCATAACAAGCGCCCGGCCAGATACAGCGTCACCATCCAGAACGCGCGCTGCACCGGCTGGCCGAATCCCGTGAACAGTGCGTAGCAGAGCGACAGCAGAATTGTTGCCAGCGACGCACCGGCGCGCGGCAGCCGCAATCGCCGCGCAACCCAGAAGACCAGGCCGGAAAAAATCGCCAGATGCATCCCGGAAACGACGAGCAGGTGAAACGATCCGGTCCGCTCGAACCCCACTCGCAGCCGCCGCCCCAGCAGCGTGCGATCTCCGGTCAGCATGGCCGTCAGCATCGCGGCATCGTCGTGCGTCAGCCGCAGACCCGCGGGAACCCACGACGGCGCGGGCTCGTCCGCGAAACTCGTCAGCCGCTCGCTCGCGGCTTGTTGCAGGCTGTGCAGCCGGCACCAGAAGCCCGGCCGCTCATTTGTCGCAGTTGCTGTCACAGTTTCCAGGTGCGCGCTGCCCAGCGCGCTGATCCCCTGCTGCCGCAGCCACGCCCCCGCATCCCACACGCCCGGATCGAGAAACCGTTCCTCCGTGTGCATCTCCGCGTCGCCGCGCAGCCGTTCGCCGCAGCGCAGATCCGGAAATTCCGTTCCCGCTCCCGCATACAGTGTCAGGCGAAGACCCTCCGCTGCGGGCAAACGCTCCCCATCCACGGCCGTCACGCGCACATCGAGCTGCTGGCTCTGCTCCTCGCGTTTCTCATCGGAGTATGGCGCGAGCGTCTCCATCCGGCGCACCGGAGAAACCCTCACGATCGTGCCGTCAATCGCATGCGTCGTTGCAATTCCCTCACGCCGCGTTGCCGGGGTCGGCGTTGGTGTCGCCCATGCAATCCGCGAAAGAGGGGTGTTTTCGGGCGGATGCGGCTGCGTCTCCGCGCAGAATCCCCCCAGCAGCGCGCAAAGCACAGCCGCCGCGCCAAGGGCCACGCGTTCGGCGCGAAATGTCGCAAGCAACGCTGTCGCAAACAGCAACAGAATCGCAATCAGCAATCGCCCCGGCTGCACCCAGAAGAACTTCGCCGCCAGCACACCCGCCGCAAAGCTGATGGCCGCAAACAGCGCCGGCGCACGCAAATTCAAGTTCCAGCGCGGCGACATTCTTGCCTGCGCTGGTGCCGATGCCTCAGTGCTTTGCGGGATGGTTGCAGCGGCCATGGCCTCGTCGCCCGGCCCGCTCAGGAATCGCTAACCCAGTGTCAGATGCGCGACAGTCTCCAGATGAAAAGTCTGCGGAAACAGGTCCACCAGATGCACAGTGCCGAGACGATAGCCGGATTCTAGCAACGCAGCGAGGTCGCGGCTCAGCGTAGACGGATCGCACGAAACGTAAGTAATGCGCGGCGGCCGCAGCTTTCCCAAAAGCGATGTAACCCCCGCTCCCAGCCCGTCCCGCGGCGGGTCCACCACCACCAGGTCGGGCGCCGCTTCCCGCTGCTCCACCGCCCGTTGCAGAAATGCCGACGCCTCCGCAGCCACCACCAGAGACCGATGCTCCTGTCCCACGCCGCGCAGGTTCTCGCGCAGGTCGCGCACCGAGCTCGCCGCCACTTCCACCGCGGTCACCTCGTTGAACTTCTCAGCCAGCGGCACAGAAAACAGCCCCACCCCCGCGTACAAGTCCCACGCTCGCCCGCCGCCTTCGCCACCGACCGCAAGCTGCACCAGCGACTCCAGCGCGAACCGGCTGGCCTGGAAAAACGACCCCAGGCTCACGCGATACACATGCTCGCCGACCCTGTATCGCAGCGACTCTTCGCCGACACTAGCCAGTAACCGGCTCGCCCGCGGACGCCGCTCCACCGAGAAGGCTCCCGCCCCCGCGACCTCCGGCAGCAGACCGCGCAGCTTAGGCCACGTCGCGGTCAGCGCCCGTTTCGCATCGCCGGCATCGCGCTCCGTCCACAGCGCCACCAGCAGCGCCGATTCATCCTCATTCGTAAACAGCTCGATGGATCGCGCCCACTCCGCCAACCCAGATCCTTCGCCCTCTCCATGCAGCTTCGCCATCGCCCGCTGCAGCACCGGCGCCGCAATCGGACACTCCTTCACCGGCAGATTCACATTCGAGTTGCGACGCTTGTAGCAAAGCGCGAACGGGTCTCGCTGCACGTGCAGCCGCAACCGGTTTCGGTAGCCAAACGGTTCGCTCGTCACCGCCGCAATCTCCGGAATCTCGCGGATCCGCGCCCGCTCCAGCGTCTCGCGCAGGATCGCCCTCTTCATCTCCACCTGCGCGGCATAGTTCGCGTGCTGATACTGGCAGCCGCCGCACGCCCCGAAGTACCGGCACGTCGCCGGAACCCGCTCCGCGCTCGCTTCCGTTACCGCCTCGATCTCCGCCGTCGCATAGCCGCGCTTCTCTTCCGACACGCGAGCCTCGACCGTCTCGCCCGGCAGCGCGAAGGGTACAAACACCGCCTTCCCCTCGGCGCGCGCCAGCGCAGCGCCGCCATAAATCATCTTCTCGATGCGCAGCTTCACTCCTGCCTCATATAGAACAGGCTCAGTCGCGGCAGGTCGTGCTGCTCCAGCAGCCGCTTGTGCAGAAACTGCTGCTCGATCTGCCTGATCTGCAGCGCCTGCATCCGCCGCCGGTACGGCGCAAGTTCCCGCTCGCTCTGTTGGCGCAGCGCCGCCAGTTCCGCCTCAGGAGCCGTCGCCACCAGCGCCGTCAGCAGCTTTTCTTCCAGCACCGTCAGCGTGCGCTCCAGCTCTTCCAGATTCAGAGTTTCGCCCGTCGCCTGCTCGCTCCCCGACTTCGCCAGCGTCTCCAGCCGCTCCGCAGTCTCCGCCGCCGTCTGCGCCGCCAGCCCCGTCAGCTTCGCCGCCTGCAGCCTGGCCGCCGCCTCTTGCAGATGCGCGGCCACGCGTTCCTGCTCCAGACCCGCTCGTGCCGCATCGGCTTGCGGCTTCGCCGTTCCCACCATCGCTTCGGCCATCTCTTCGGCCGCGGTCATCACTTCCTGCGCGCACCACGCCAGGCCGTTGATGCGCCGCACATGCGACTTCGCTCTGCGCGCATCGTAGCGATCGAACGCCGCGTCGATCCCCCGCAGCACCGCCTCCAGCGGAATGCCCGCCTCGCGCCACGTCTCGATCAGCGCCCAATCCAGCGTCGAGAGCAGCAAAATCGATCCCCTTCGCTGCTGGAAGCGTTCCTCGATCTCCGTAAAGTAATTGAAGTAGTTTTCCACTGGTTTTACGCGTGTGGCTTCGCGGTTTCTGCCTGGCTGCGCGCGGTCCGATTGCGATCGTAGATCAGCCGCAGCCCCTCGAGCGTGAGCATCTCGTTCACTTCCGTGATGTACTTCGACTCGCGCGCGATCAGGTGCGCCAGCCCGCCCGTCGCCACGCACTTCGTCTCCGTGCCCAGCTCCGCAATCATGCGCTCCAGAATCGAATCCACCAGCCCGATGTGTCCCCAGAACAATCCGATCTGCAGATTATCCACGGTGTTCGTGCCGATGATCTTCGCCGGCCGCCGAATCTCCACCCGCGGCAGCCGCGCCGCCCGCGCAAACAGCGCCTCTGCCGAGATGCTCAGCCCCGGCGCAATCGCTCCGCCCAGAAACTCCCCTTTGCGCGAAACCACGTCGAAATTCGTCGCCGTGCCCAGATCCACCACGATCGTCGGACCGCCATACAGATGGAACGCGCCCACGCAGTTCGCCACGCGATCCGCTCCCACCTCGCCTGGATTGTCCGTCAGAATCGGCAGCCCCGTCTTCACCCCTGGCTCGATGAACAGTGGTTTCTGGTTGAAATACCGCTCGCAGAACTGCCGCAGGATCCAGTCAATCGGCGGCACCACCGACGCCACCACGATTCCGCGGATCGTGCTGCTTTCCACGCCCTCGCTCTCGAGCAGGCTGCGAATCAGGATCCCGTATTCGTCGGCCGTCTGCCCCTGCCTCGTGCTGATGCGCCACGTCGCGCGCAGCCCATCGGTCGTGGCCTCCGGCGTCAGCGCGTACAGCGCGATCACCGTATTGGTGTTGTTTACGTTCAGCACCAGCAGCATGGCTTCTCCACTCCTTCAGGCTTCCCGCACGCCGCCGGAAAGCACCGTGCGCAGCCCCTCGGCCGTACGCACCCGCAGAAAGCCGCGCGCATCCAGGCCCTCCGTCACCCCGGCAAACCCGCCATTTTCGTCCACGCGCACGCGCTTTCCGCGAATCCATGAGGACCCCGCTTCCAGCCGCTCGCGAACGCTCTGCGCCGCGCGTTCCGCTGATTCGGCCAGCGCGGCCGCCTCGTCACCCAGCGATTGTAGCAAGGCCTCCAGCAGCTCCTGCCGCGGCCACGCCCGCCCGGTTTCGATCAGCAGCGAGGTCGCAATCCCCTCCAGCTCGCCGGGAAACTGCGCCTGATGCACGTTGATGCCGATCCCCACCACGGCATGCCGCACCCGCGTGACCTCGGCGTTCAATTCCGTCAGGATCCCGCAGAATTTCTTCCGCCCCAGCAGCAGATCGTTCGGCCAGCGCAGATCGGCTTCGAGCGTCGTCACCGCGCGCACTGCACGCTGCACCGCCAGCCCTGCCGCCAGCGAAAGCCACAGAATGTCCGCGGGTGCAATCTGCGGCCGCAGCAGGATGCTCACGTACAGCCCCGAACCCGCCTGCGACTCCCACGTGTGCGCGCTGCGCCCGCGCCCCGCCGTCTGCGCATCCGTCAGATACACGCTGCCGTCCGGCGCACCCGCCTCTGCCTGCTGCATCGCGTGCGTGTTGGTCGATCCGATGGAAGGGAAGTAGTGCAGCTTGCCTGCGAATCGTGTTCCTGTTAGCGCCGCGTTCAGTTCCTTCAGATCGAATGCGTCCGGAATCCTGTCATGAGCCGTTTGCTGCCAGCCGCCTGACAAATAGGTTGACTGATCGCTGATCACTGATCGCCGATCTCTCAATACAGTTCCGCGGTGATGCGCATCGAGATGTCGACGGAAGGCGCGGAGTGCGTCAGCGCGCCCACGGAAATGTAATCCGGGCCGGCCAGCGCGTACTTGCGCACATTCTCCAGCGTGATCCCGCCCGACGCCTCCACGGGAATATCGAATCCCCGCTCCTGCACCAGCGCTACCGCCTTCTTCACCTCGGCGGGCGTCATGTTGTCCAGCAGCAGCGACTCGGCCCCGTGATCCAGCGCCAGGTTCAGCTCGTCGACGTTCCGCACCTCGATATCGATTGTCTGTCCGGGCTTGCGCCGTTCCCGCGCGCGCTCCAGCACGTGCACGATGCCGCCGCCCAGCGAGATGTGATTGTTCTTGATCAGAATCCCGTCCGACAGATCGAGACGGTGGTTTTCTCCGCCACCGCAGCGCACCGCGTACTTGTCCAGCAGGCGCAGCCCGGGGACGGTCTTGCGCGTGTCCAGGATCTTCGCGCCCGTTTCTTCCACCTCGTCCACGTAGCGCCGCGTCATCGTCGCGATGCCGCTCATCCGCTGCAGCAGGTTCAGGATCACCCGCTCGCAGGCCAGAATCACGCGCGCATTGTGCCGGATCACCGCGATCGCCTGTCCCTTGCGCAGCCGCACGCCGTCGAAGATCTCCGGATGGCTCACCACCTCGAACCGCCCGCTGTTGCGGCTGTCCAGCCGCGCAAAAATCTCCAGAAAGCGTGGAATGCAGCCGACACCCGACAGCACGCAGTCCTCTTTGGCGATGATGGTCGCCGCCGCCCGCAGCGCGGGATCGATCGTTAGCGCCGTCGTCACGTCGCTGGTGGCTTTATCCTCCACCAGCGCCTGCTCCAGAATGGCTTCAATCCGCCGGCTCTTCCATTCCATGGCGATCTACCCCAGCTCCTCCAGCGCCCTGCGCGTCTTCTCCATCACAGCGCGCGTCTCGGCTTCCTGTTTTCTCAAACCCTCCACAATATGCGCAGGAGCCTTCCCAAGAAAAGCCGGATTGTTCAGCTGCTTCTCCGCCGACGCCACAATCTTCTCCTGCTTCGCCAGCTCCTTCGCCAGCCGCTCCCGCTCGGCCGCCGCATCCACCTGCTTCTCGTAGATCACCTGCACGTCAAACTGCGGCGTGGAGCGGATGCCGGTTCCCGCCAGCACCGTGTGCGCCTCCTCCATCGCTGAAACCCGCGCCAGCCGCTGGATCATCTCCAGATTTTCCGCAAAGGGAAGTCCATCCTGCGCAGCCCGCACCCGAATCGCCGCCGCCAGCTTCTCCTCCACGCCGATGTCCTTGCGCAGCGCGCGCACCGCAACGATCAGCTCCTGCAACAGAGCAAAATCGCGCCCCGCTCCCTCGTCAATCGATCCGGCCTGCGGATACCGCGTCAGCGCAATCGACTTCGCCGGCGTCTCGCCCTCGTACAGCGGGTGCCACAGCTCCTCCGTGATGAACGGCATAAACGGCGACAGCAGCCGCAGCGCCGTCTCGAACGTCTGCACCAGCGTGGTCAGCGACGCCCGCGCCGCAGCCAGGTCCGCGCTCGCTCCAAAATCCAGCCGCAGCTTCACGATTTCCAGGTACCAGTCGCAGAAATCGCCCCAGAAAAACTGATAAACCGCGTTAGCCGCATCGTCGAAGCGGTACGCTGCCAGCGCCTCGTCCACTTCCTGCGCTGCATGGTTCAGCTCGGCCACAATCCACCGCGCTTCCAGCGGATCGCCCGCGCTCGCCGCCGGCATCTGCCCCAGCGCTGCTTGATCCACCGCAATCCCCGCCTCGCGCGCCTTCTCCACATTCATCAGGATGAAGCGCGCGGCATTCCAGATCTTGTTCGCAAACGCGCGGTAACCCTCCGTCCGCGCCTCGCTGAACGCGATGTCCGTCCCCGGCGATGCCATCGACGCCAGCGTGAATCGCACCGCGTCGGTCCCATACTGCTCCACAATGTGGATCGGATCGATCACATTGCCCTTCGTCTTCGACATCTTCTGCCGCTCGGCGTCCCGCACCAGCGCGTGGATGTACACCTCGCGGAAGGGCACTGAATCCTTCAGACCGCGCTTCGACCCATCGGCCATCGGTTCATCCTGCGAGAACCAGCAGCCCAGCATGATCATCCGCGCCACCCAGAAGAACAAAATGTCGAAGCCCGTCACCAGCAGCTGCGTCGGATAGAACACGTCGAAGTCGCGCTCGTGCCCCGGCCATCCGAAGACGCTCACCGGCAGCAGCCCCGACGAGAACCACGTGTCCAGCACGTCCGTCTCCTGCGTGATCTCCGCGCTCCCGCAGTGCGCGCACTTCGCCGGCGTCTCGCGCGCCACCGTGATCTTCCGGCACGCCGCACAGTGCCACGCCGGAATGCGATGCCCCCACCATAACTGCCGTGAGATGCACCAGTCGTAGATGTTGTTCATCCACTCGAGATAAATCTTCTCGTAGTTCTCCGGCGTAAACCGGATCGCCTTCTCGCCCTTCTCGTCCGGCCGCACCGCCGCAATCGCCAGCTCCGCCATGGATGCGCCGCCATTCTTTGGCTGCTGGTTCACCGCGATAAACCACTGCGTCGAGAGCCGTGGTTCCACCACCGTCTTGCAGCGGTCGCATTTGCCGATCGCGTTCACGTGCTCCCGCACCGTCCCCAGCAGGCCCTGCGCTTCCAGATCCTCCAGCACGCGTTTCCGCGCCGCATAGCGATCCATCCCCGCGTACGCGCCCGCCTCGGCGCTCATGTGCGCCGTCTCGTCCATCACATTGATCGACGGGAGTCCATGCCGCTTGCCGATCTCGAAGTCGTTGGTATCGTGTGCCGGCGTCACTTTCACCGCGCCCGTCCCAAAGTCCGACTTCACCCACTCATCCGCGATCACCGGAATCGTGCGCCCCGTCAGCGGCAGCTGCAGGGTTTTCCCGATCAGCCCCTGGTAGCGCTCATCCAGCGGATTCACCGCCACGGCCACGTCGCCCAGCATCGTCTCCGGCCGCGTGGTCGCCACCGTGACAAACTCCCCCGGCGACCCGGCGATCGGGTACCGGATCTCCCACAGTTTCCCCTGCTGCTCCTCGTGCGCCACTTCCAGATCGCTGATCGCCGTCTGGCAGCGCGGGCACCAGTTCACGATGTATGCGCCCCGATAGATCAGCCCCTGCTCGTACAGCCGGACGAACGCTTCCCGCACCGCCACCGAAAGCCGATCGTCCATGGTGAAGTATTCGCGCGACCAGTCCACGCTCGCACCCAGCCGCTTCATCTGGTCGAGGATCGCGCCCCCGTAGTGCCGGCGCCATTCCCACACCCGCTCCACAAAGGCTTCGCGCCCCAGTTGCTGGCGCGACGTGCCTTCGGCGGTCAACTGCCGCTCCACCATCATCTGCGTCGCAATACCCGCGTGATCCGTGCCCGGCAGCCATAGCGCGATGTCGCCCCGCATGCGCCGCCAGCGGGTCAGAATATCCATCTCCGTCTGGTTCAGCATGTGGCCCATGTGCAGACGGCCAGTCACATTCGGCGGCGGCAGCAGGATGGTGAACAGGTCATGCCCCACGCGCCGCAGCTCTTCCACCGCGGCCGGCGCCGGTGTCTTTACTTCGAAAAGACGCTCCTTCACCCACGCCGCCGCCCAGCGCTCCTCCACCGTCGCCGGATCGTACGCTTTGGGCAGCTCGCGGCGCGCGCCGCCGCCCTCAGGCGTCTCCATGCCGCTCTCCACGGTGCTTTTCGTTCCCTGGGACATTCCTTTTCACGATAGCGGTTTTTCAGCTTCAATGCAGCCGGACAGCCGTTTGCTCCGAGCAACAGAAAGGCCGCCGGCTGGCGGCCTCTCCCGGAGCAGATGTTCCCCGTTCTAGAACGGATTCAGCTTGTCCACGCCGGCTTTCTTCTTGTGCTTGCTGGAAGACTCTTCCTTCTTGTCGTACGGAGCCTTCTTCTTCTTGTTTGTGACCGGCTTGCCGCTGGCGTTGGCGCCTGTGCTTACCTGCGTTCCCCCGGACCCGGGCTGGATCTGGTTAATCTGCGCCGGCGCTTCGGCTGGCTTGTCGACGGCCGGCAGAACCTCATTGTTCGGCTTTCCCACCGGAGCCACCAGAGGCGCGTCGTTCGAGGTAGGATGCGGATTGGCCAGCACGCCTTCACTCGTCGCTCCCGTAGGATTCGGATTCACCGGCGCGCCACCCCCGTCCGGCACCTCAACCGTAACCGTGCTGCCCGGGGCGCCCGAACCCTCCGGCACTTCCTCCAGCTTCAGCCCCTGCGCCGGATGGTCCGACGTCGGCGGAGCCGTCCCGTTATCGATGGCCGCATTCACTGTCGGCGCCGGAACCGGTGCTCCCGTTGGCTGCGGAATAGGCTGGCCTGCCAGTGCCGCCCGGAACGCCGCGCCGCCCTGCTTCTCCACTTCCGGCGCCACCACCGGCGGCGGGCTGTCGAGCGATGGCTCGCCCACCCGCGCCGCGCGCACCGTGTTCGGACCCCGCCCCAGCAACTGCATCGCCCGGTTGCCCAGCCGGATGTTCACCCGGCTGTCTTCTTCCGCCTGGCTCTCGGCCAGCGCCTGCGGGCTCGGATCGGGAATCGGCCGCCCCAGTGCGATCAGGCGATCCTTCGCGTCCTCGACGTGCGGCGCCAGCGGATAGCGCGTTACCACCCGGTCCCAGGCAGCGGCCGCGCGGTCGTCGTAGTACTTCACCAGTTCCGCCTTGGCCTTCGGCGGCAGCTTCGCCCGCTGTGCCATCTGCGCGTCGGTGGCGTAGGCGTCGCCGATCGTGATCAGCGTCTGGTCGCTCTTGCTGAACAACGGATAGCTTTCCGCTACTGTTTCCAGGCGCGCGACGGCCGCCGGCCAGTCCTCGCGTCCCGCGTAGAACTGCCCAATCTCATATTGGCGCTGCGCCAGCACTTCCTGCACTTCCCGCAGCCGCTGCTTGGCCCGCGGAATCAGCGGCGAATCCGGGAACTGCTCCAGCATCGTGCGGTATTCCTTCTCCGCATTCTCCGCGTTCTGCGGATCGCGGTCCGGCTTCTCCATCTGCTGGAAATAAATGTCCCCCACCTTCATTTGCGCTTCGGCCGCTTCCGGCGCGTTGGGGAAGAAGGTGATGAAATCCCTGTACTCGGATGCGGCCTGCGACAGCGCTGCCGAGCCGCCTTCCTTGAACCACGTATCGCCCACCGCCAGCTTGGCGCGCATGTCCCATTCGGAGTCGGGATACGTGTTCAGCAGCGTCTGCAGATCGAGCCGGGCGACGTCGTACTTGCCCTTCTTCATCGCCAGCATGGCTTTGTCGTACAGGATCTTGTCCGGCTGGTCCGACTTCACGTTCGCCAGCGGATTCACGCTGAGATCCACGTTCTTGTGCTTTTTCTGGTGTTTGGCAAAAGCGTACGGTGAAAACGCCACCGCCGCTCCCAGGGAAACTGCCGCTGCCCGAAGTACCAACCGATTCATAACACCTCAAAATACCCTGACGCTTGCCGCTCCGTGTTCCTTAAACCACGACTTCCGCCGCCCGCTGGGCCGCTTCCAGCAAGGCTCGCGCGTCCCGCTCAGCGTGTCCCCCGCCAAACACCGCGTTGCCCGCCACCAGCAGTTCTGCACCGGCTTCGACGATGCTGCCCACCGTCTCGTGAGCCACCCCGCCGTCCACTTCAATCCTATAACTGAGGCCCAGTTCCTGGCGAAGTTCTTTCAGCCGCCGGATCTTGCTCAGCGAGTATGGGATAAACCGCTGCCCGCCGAACCCCGGATTCACGCTCATCACCAGCACATGGTGCACCATCCCCAGGATCGGGATCAGCAGCTCCACCTTCGTCGCCGGATTGATCACCACCGCCGGCTCCATCCCATTCTGCGCGATCAGTTCCAGCGTCCGGTGCAGGTGCCGGCACGCCTCGTAGTGCACGCTTACCCAGTTCGCGCCCGCCTCCGCAAACGCCGGAATGAACTCGTCCGGGTTCTCGATCATCAGGTGGCAGTCCAGCGGCAATTGCGTGTGCTTCCGCAGCGAGGCAACAATCGGCGGCCCAACCGTGATGTTCGGCACGAAATGCCCATCCATCACGTCCACGTGAATCACAGTTCCGCCGCCCCGTTCGGCCGCCGCAACCTCCTCGGCCAAACGCGCAAAATCCGCGGAAAGGATCGATGGAACCAGCTCGACCACAGTAACCCCAGTGTATCAGCGGGCTCGCGCCGGACCGAACGTGGGCCAGCCCTTTCCGCAACCCGAAAATCCTCCGCCACGGCCCCGTTCAGGCCCCCACCGGCAGCTCCGCCTCCCGCTTCCCCGTCGTCGTCAACACCACCGCTGCAAGGATGATCAATGCCCCACCCGCCCAGGCTCCCGGGCCCAATCGGTCGCCCAGCACGAGCACCCCCAGGATCGACCCCAGTGCCGGTTCGATATTCAGAAACACTCCCGCCCGCGACGCCGGCACCCGATGGATCCCCCAGTTCCACAGCAGCGTCGCCGCCGCCGTGCAGATCAGCCCGCTGGCGGCGACCGCAAACCATACCTTCCAGTCCAGACCCCGCACCGGCGGCAGCCCATCCCGCCACAGTACCCACGGCGCCAGCATCGCCGCTCCCGTCAGCAGCGTCCACGAAGTCACCGCCATCGGCGACCGCCCCAGCACCATCAGCCGCTGGTTGATCAGTACCCACCCCAGCGCGATCATCAGCGACAGCACGACCAGCAGATCGCCCCGGAGGTTCCCGCCGTGGATTCCGCCATGGTTCGCGCTCAGCACGATCAGCACAATGCCCAGGGTTGATCCCACCAGCGCCAGCCAACCTTTCAGATCCAGCCTTTCGTGGGCGAAGAACGTCGCCCCCGCAGCCAGAATCACCGGCATCGTCCCCACCATCAGCGCCGCGTGGCTTACGGTGGTCAGCTTCAACCCCTGGAACTGCACCAAAAACTGCAACGGAACGCCCAGGAAGGCTCCGATCAGCAACAGCCGCCATTCCCGTGCAGAAAACCGCGGCCTCTCCACAATCGGCAGCAGGCCCAGGCAGGCGAACACGAACCGGTAGAGAACGTAATGACCCACGCCCAGCTGCGTGAAGGCGATCTTGCCGAAGAAGAAGCCGGTTCCCCAGCAGCATCCGGCCAGCGCACACGCAACGTAGCCGATGCCGCGCCGCCGGTTGGCGTGCCGCACCGGTCTCATAGTCGCTTCGCGACTCCGCTGCTCAGGGAAGGACATAGCGATTCAATGTTCAATGAAAAGAAATTGGCTCTTAGTCTGATGAAGACGAGGTTCGCACAGCCGGCGGAGCCATTTCGATCAGCCCCCGCCACGCATCCCCAAGAAACAGCCGGATCGCCGCCACTCCTGCCGCCCCGGCCTGGAGGCACGCCGCCGCGTTCTTCTCCGTTACCCCGCCCAGCGCCAACACCGGCGTCGGCTGCGCCAGATCGACGGCCGCTCGCAACGCCGCCAACCCCTGCCCGCGCTGATGCGCCGCCCCCGTCACCTTTTCAAACACCGGCGAAAACAAGAGCTCCGTTGCGCCTCGCGCCTCGCGGATTTCCTCCGCCGAATGGCAAGCCGCGCTCACCACCGGCTCCCTGCCCACTCGCGCGTAGGCCTGTTGCGCGGCCCGCACTGCGTTCGCGCCCATGCCCGCATGCAGATGCACGCCGTCCGCTCCCGCATCGAGCGCTACCTGCGCCGGACCGTTCACCAGAACCCGCATCGATCCCTCGCCCCGCACCGCTTCCACAATCCGCCGCGCCAGCGCCTGCAGCTCCGTCAGCGGCAGATCCTTCTCCCGCACCTGAATCGTATGCACGCCACCTCGCGCCCACCCTCGCGCCAGCGCCACCAGAGCGTCCCGCTGCGCGCTTTCGTCGCCCGGCAGCAGCCTCCGGCTCGTGATGGCGTAGAGCAGCATCTATTTCCCAGTGTAAGAGCGAATCCATCCTCGCGGGTTGCGCACCATTTAAGATGAGCACGGACCTGGTCTCCCGGGTCTCTTCTCTCACGCATGGCGAAATACGATCTTCTGGTGATAGGTTCGGGCCCTTCCGGTCAGCGGGCGGCGGTCTCCGCGGTCAAGAAGGGCAAGCATGTGGCCCTGGTGGAAATGCGCAGCGTCGTCGGCGGCGTCTGCATCAACACCGGCACCATCCCCAGCAAAACCATGCGCGAGGCTGTGCTCCATCTCTCCGGCTACAACTACCGTTCCATCTACGGCATGAACTACCGCGTGAAGGAAAAGATCACCATGGCCGATCTCGCCTTCCGCGTCCAGCACGTCGTCAAAACCGAAATCGACGTCACCGAAGCCCAGCTCTCCCGCAATGGCGTCGAAGTCCTGAACGGAGTGGCCCGCTTCGAGGACGATCATCACATCCACGTCGACGGCATCCGCGGGTCCAACACTTACGAGGCCGACAACATCGTCATCGGCGTCGGCACCCGTCCCGCGTCCTCGCCCAAAGTGCCGGTCAACGGCAAGACCATCATCAACAGCGACCAGGTCCTCGACCTGCCCGACCTGCCCAGGAACCTCATCGTGGTCGGTGGCGGCGTCATCGGCGTCGAGTACACCTGCATGTTCGCCGCCCTCGGCGTCCGCGTCACCCTCGTCGAAAAACGCCCTCGCCTCCTCGAGTTCGCCGACCAGGAGATTATCGAGGCCCTCAGCTACCACCTCCGCGACAGCCGCGTCACTATGCGCCTTGCCGAGGAGGTCGAAAGCGTCGAGGAACTCGCTGATGGGGCCGTCGTTGCCAATCTCGAAAGCAAAAAACGCATCTCCGGCGACGCTCTGCTCTACGCCGTCGGCCGCCAGGGCAACGTCGACGAGCTCAACCTGCCGGCCGCCGGCATCGAAGCCGACAAGCGCGGCCGTATCCCTGTCGATCAGGACTTCCGCACCAAAGTGCCGCACATCTACGCCGTCGGCGACGTCATTGGTTTTCCCGCGCTCGCTTCGGTTTCCATGGAGCAGGGCCGCATCGCCGCAGAACGCGCCTTCGGCAACACGCACGTCCAGTCCAATCCCAGCTTCTACCCTTACGGCATCTACACCATTCCCGAAATTTCCTTCATCGGCAAGACCGAGGAGCAGCTCACCGAGGAAGACGTGCCCTACGAAGTCGGCGTCGCCTATTACCGTGAGATCGCGCGCGGCCAGATTCGCGGCGACACCACCGGCCGCCTCAAGCTCATTTTCCATCGTGAAACACGCCAGCTTCTCGGCGTCCACATCATCGGCGAGGAGGCAGCCGAGCTCGTTCACATCGGACAGGCCGTGATGGCCCTTAACGGCAATCTCGACTACTTCATCGACACGGTTTTCAACTATCCCACGCTGGCCGAGTGCTACAAGGCCGCCGCCTTTAACGGCATTAACCGGCTCGCACGCTTCGAGGGATAGACGAGAATGCCTCTTTTCCATTCCAATTCGTCCGCCCGGATGCCCCACTTCTGCCCGGTTTTGGCAGAAGTGGGATGCCACGGCGCTCGCACGGCAAATGTCCCCGGCCGTGTATCAGGGCATGACTTTCCAGCTCGCCCAGGGATTCCCCCGGCCAGCGGCTTTGTATCTGGGCACGACTTCACAGCTTGCGGG
>DATJTG010000074.1:0-10742 GCA_035503555.1 Acidobacteriaceae bacterium
TCGAGGAAGTCGACGGCTCGGCCTCCGATTCCGCCGACGAACGCCGCCGCTACTACCGCCTGTCCACGTCCGGCCGCAAGGTCGCGCGCACCGAGGCCGATCGCATGGCTGAACTGCTCCGCGTCGCCCGCAGCCGCCGCATTTTCCGGGGGGATTATGTCTGACAAGGCTGCGATTTCCGAAAGACTCTATGCCCTGCTCCTGCGCCTCTATCCGGCCCGCTTCCGCCAGCAATATGGCGACGAAGCCATGCGCGTCCTTCGCGAACGCCTGCGTGACGAGCGCGGAGCGGCGGCGAAGGTGCGCCTCTGGATCGACCTGGTGCTCGATGCCGGATCGTCTCTCCCGCGTGAGTATCGCCGTGGCGCAACCGCGCTGAGCGCCGCGCCGGTCGCGCCGGCAGGCCTCCCGCTTTTCCAGACAATCGAAACCGAGCTGCCCAGACCCGGGTCGTTTTTCGGGGGAGCCATCCTGGCATTTGTCCTGGTCGCCGGTCTCGGATTTCTCCTGAACCACGCCGGCAAGGTGCGCCACTTTGCAACGTACTACGCCGCGCCTCAGGCGCAAGCCTCCGCGCCGCCATCCGCCAACAACCTCCCCGCCGGGGACGGACCCGGCGGAGCGGGAGCACCCGCAACCTCTGCGGGGCGCGGATCCTCAGGCACCGTGGTTCCCGGCCAGTCATCCCAGGCCAGCGCAGCCCAAACCGCCCAGCAGGGGCAGAGGGTTTCGGCTCTATTACTCGACGACGCGGCGCGCCGGCGCATCCTCCGGAGTGTCGAGTCCACGCTTCGCCGGTCCTATGGCAATCCGCGTATGGCCGAATTGGTCGCCGGCTCATTGAACGCGAACGAAGATCGCGGCGCTTATCAGCAGCTTTCGTTCCCCGGGCATTTTGCCGACGCCGTCACGCAGCAGATGCGCGCTGTCTCCGGCAATTCCGGCCTGGTCCTCTACTACGTGGCTACTCCGCTGCGGAAGATCCCACCCGCCGGCGATATCCACTGGATCGACGCGCATTTCCTTCTGCGCGTCCCTCATGCTCCGCCCGCGGACAACCGCGCACTGACCACGGCCCACTGACCACTGACCACTGCCTTTACCCCACCGGCGCTTCCTGCTCGCCGCGTCCCGTCGTCGTCAGCACCACAGCAGCGGCTATGATCAGCGCGCCCCCGATCCACGTGCCCGCGCCCAGCCGATCCCCCAAGACCTCGACGCCGAGAATCGCGCCCACCGCCGGTTCGATGTTCAAAAAGACTCCGGCGCGCGACGCCGGCACATGATGGATGCCCCAATTCCAGAGGAGCGTTGCCGCGGCGGTGCACAGCAGCCCGCTTCCCGCCACCGCAACCCACACTTTCAGTCCCACGCCATGCACGGGAGGCAGACCGTCGCGCACCAGCACCCACGCAGCCAGCATCGCCGTCCCGGTCAGCAGCCCCCACACCGTCACCGCCATGGGCGAGTGGCCGCGCCGCATCAATTTCTGATTGCCCAGGATCCACACCAGTGCGATGAACATCGCAGCAATCACCAGCAGATCGCCTTCGATCGAGCCGCCGCCCAGCACGTGCCGGCTGGTGCTCAAGATAATGAGCGCAATCCCTGCAGTCGATCCAGCGACGGCCAGCCACCCATGCAGGTCCAGGCGCTCATGCGAGAAGAGCGTAGCGCCGGCTGCCAGAATTACCGGCATCGTGCCCACCATCAGTGCGGCATGGCTCACCGTCGTCATGTGCAATCCGTAAAACTGCACCAGAAATTGCACCGGGATCCCGAAAAACGACGCCACCAGCAGCGTCGTCCAGTCGCGTCCCGAAAACCGCGGCCGCTCCACCACCAACAGCAACGCCGCGCACGCAAACAGAAAACGGTAGAGCACGAAGGCATCCACGCTCAGTCGCGTGAAGGCCACCTTGCCCAGAAAAAATCCGAGGCTCCAGAACACGCCCGCCAGGCAGCAAGCCGCATACCCCAGCCCCCGCCCCATGCTCCGCGTTCGGTCCTTGTTGCCGCGATTCATGGCCGGAATGCGCCGTTTGTCGCGTGCCCTTTGCGTAGCAGAGGCCATTTCGTCTTTCGATGATTCATCAAAAAGATGGTCGCACGGAACCGGACGCCCGAGCGGAGCAGACGAAATTCCCCAGTACCGCAGCCGCGAATCTCGCTGCACCCTGAGGGCCGAGCGCGCCGCTTCTCGCTACCCGGTTCTCAGCTACGCGCTGTCTTTCAGCCCCTTCCACGTCTCGCCCAGAAACAGCCGTATGGCCGCGACGCCTGCCGCCCCGTTCTGCACGCAGGCTGCGGCGTTCTTGTCCGTCACGCCGCCCAGCGCGAACACCGGCGTCGGCCTTGCCAGATCGGCGGCCATGCGCAGCGCTGCCAGGCCCTGACCCTTGGCGCGCTGCGGCTCGGTGATTTTCTCAAACACCGGAGAGAACAGCAGCAGGGAAGCGGTGGATGCCTGGCGGATCTCGTCTGCCGAATGGCACGCCGCGCTTACCACCGCCTCGCGCTCAGCGCGCGCATATACCTGGTGTGCCGCGCGAACGGCTGTTGCCACCGTGCCGCTGAGTGCGTCGTTCCCCGCCATGGGATGCGGAAGCGGCGCTGCGGCCGGCAGATGGATGCCATCCGCGCCCGCATCGAGCGCCACCTTCGCCGGTCCGTTCACGAGCACTCGGGTTTTCCTGCCCGCCCCGCCCACTATGCGCACGGCCTCGACGATCCGTGCCGCCAGCGTTTGCAGTTCGCCCAGCGGCAGGTCTTTCTCGCGGATCTGGATCGTGTCGACGCCGCCCTGCGCCCACTCTGCCGCAAGCTGCACCAGCCGCTCTCGGCACGCGTCTTCGTCGCGCGCGAGCAGCTTCCGATTCGTAATGGCATAGAGCAGCATCAGATCAAGTGTAAGAGTGAATTCACACGGCGCGTTCCCGCAGGATACCCGCAGAAGGTTAAGATGAGCACGGGCCGCTTTTCCTCAGGCTCGTTTCGTACGCATGGCGAAATACGATCTGCTTGTCATTGGTTCTGGCCCTTCCGGTCAGCGCGCTGCCGTCTCCGCGATCAAGAGGGGCAAGCATGTTGCGCTCGTTGAGATGCGCAGTGTGGTGGGCGGCGTTTGCATCAACACCGGCACCATCCCCAGCAAGACCATGCGCGAAGCGGTGCTCCACCTCTCCGGCTACAACTACCGCTCCATCTACGGTATGAACTACCGCGTGAAGGAAAAGATCACCATGGCCGATCTTGCCTTTCGCGTACAGCATGTCATCAAGACCGAAATCGATGTGACCGAGGCGCAGCTCTCGCGCAACGGCGTCGAGGTCGTCAACGGCGTCGCCCGCTTCGAAGACGATTACCACGTCCACGTTGAAGGCCTGCGCGGGTCAAACACGTGGGAGGCCGATAACATCGTCATCGCCGTCGGCACCAGGCCAGCCTCGTCAACCACAGTCCCCATCAACGGCCGCACCATCATCAACAGCGATCAGGTGCTCGATCTGGCCGAGCTGCCGAAAAGTCTCATCGTCGTGGGCGGCGGCGTCATCGGTGTGGAATACACCTGCATGTTCGCCGCGCTGGGAGTACGGGTCACGCTCATTGAAAAGCGCCCGCGCCTGCTCGAATTCGCAGACCAGGAAATCATCGAGGCCCTCAGCTACCACCTGCGCGACGCCCGCGTCACCATGCGCCTCGGCGAAGAAGTCGCGAGCGTGGAAGAACTCGCCGATGGAGCCGTGGTCGCCAACCTCGAAAGCAAAAAGCGTATCTCCGGCGACGCGCTGCTCTACGCCGTCGGCCGTCAGGGCAACATCGACGAACTGAACCTTCAGGCTGCCGGGATCGAGGCCGACAAGCGCGGACGCATCCCTGTCGATAAGGATTTCCGCACCAAAGTGCCGCACATCTACGCGGTGGGCGACGTCATCGGTTTCCCCGCGCTGGCCTCCGTGTCGATGGAACAGGGGCGCATCGCCGCAGCCCGCGCCTTCGGCGACGATCACATCCAGTCCAATCCCAGCTTCTACCCCTACGGCATTTACACCATTCCTGAAATCTCGTTCATTGGGAAGACCGAGGAGCAGCTGACGGAAGAAGACGTGCCGTACGAAGTGGGCGTGGCCTACTATCGCGAGATCGCGCGCGGCCAGATTCGCGGCGACACCACGGGCCGGCTCAAGCTCATCTTCCATCGCGAAACCAGGCAGGTGCTCGGCGTTCACATCATTGGCGAGGGCGCTGCGGAACTGGTCCACATCGGCCAGGCCGTCATGGCTCTCAACGGCACCGTCGATTACTTCATCGACACCGTCTTCAACTATCCAACTCTGGCTGAGTGCTACAAGGCTGCCGCGTTCAACGGCATCAACCGGCTGGCCCGCATCGAAGGCTAGACTCCAGAGGAGGCTGCCGCGGAGGGGATCATGGCGAACACAATAGGCGTGGTGATGACGACGAAGGTTGTCGCAGGGCTCATCGAGGATCACAAGCTGCACGGCGCCCTGCAGGAATTTCCCGAGAATATCGACGACATCAACGGCCTCATCGAAATCCCCGCTGAAAGCCTTTGCGACATCCTCTCTGAAGCCATCGCTACGCTGGTCTCCGCCGGCGCGGGCGTCGAAGCCGCCGGGGTCGCCATGCCCGGATACGTGCACCAGGGCGTTTTGCTCGACTCGCCCAACCTCCCGCAGCTTAAGGGCGCGCGCGTCTGCGAGAACATCAAGGCACGCCTCATCCGCCGCGGCATCGACATCAAGGTTCGCGTCTTCAACGATGCGGACGCCGTCGCCGCCGGTATCGCGGCCACACGCAGCCAGCTCGATCGCCAGATTCGTGTCTGGACCATCGGTAATGGCATCGGCTTCGGGCGCTATCCCTGGACAGAAGGCCCCGGGGAGGGCGGCCACATGACCGTCACCCTCGATCCCAAAGAAAACTACTGCGGGTGCGGCGGTCGCGGCCACCTGGAGGGCATCCTCGGCCATCGCGCCATGCGCCTGCGCTTCCTCGACATGGAGCCCGACGAAGTCTTCGCGGCCGCGCAGAAGGGCGACAAGCGCTGCCGCGAGTTTGTCGAACTGGCCCACCGAGCGCTCGCCGCCGCGACCGCCTCGCAAATCCACCTCGAAGGCCCGGGGCGCTTCTACTACACCGGACGCGACATTCAGCGCCTGGACATCGCCCTGCTGCGCCAGTACCTCTACGAGATGATCAAGATGAGCCCGCTGCAGAGCTACACCGCCGAAATCCTCTCCGAGGATCCCTCGCTCTCCGTCATCGGCGCCGGGGTGGCCGCGCTGCTGGCTGACGGCTGCTAAGTTGTTTGCTCAGAGTGTCGCGTCGCGAGCCTGCGTGAAGCATCGGATCGACTGTTCCAGGAACGCCTGGATTGTCTCGCCGATGGCCATGATGTCGGCGATGACAAAACTGATGTCCACCGCCAGCAGATTCTCCTCGATGACCATGCTGATGACTTCGTGCAGAATGCGCGCCTCCCGCACGATCGACGAAACCTGATACCCCTGCCGGAAGCGCGCCCTTCCGTGACCCTCGGCTGACCGCACTGCGTCGGGCGACAGCTCTTCCAGCCTCGTCTTGCGGATGATCTCCTGCAGCACCCCCGGCAGATGATCCACCAGATCCGCGTCGGAGATCTGGTGCGCGTTGATCTCCGGATCGGCGCGCGCAATCGCCAGCCATCGCTCCACGATCGCATCCCTGTTTACGTCCAGGATCTCGGTCACCCGGCGCGTCTGAATGCGGCGCCGTTCGCCCTTCGGGCTGGCCAGCCTCTCTTTCACTCGCTCCACCAGCGTCTCAACGTCCGCGGGCTTCACAAAATAATCGTCCACCTGCTGACGGATGGCTTCCAGAGCCGATTCAAATGCGGGATACCCCGTCAAAATGAACGTCGCGCTCTCCGGCTGCGTTCGCCGCATCGCGCTCACCACCGTAAATCCGTCTCCCGCCTCGCCGATGTTCAGATCGGAAATCAGAACCTCGAACGGTTGCGTCGCAATCAGGTTCAGCGCTTCCGCTACCGTAGCGGCCACAGTGACCTCAAATCCCTGGCCCTTCAGAATCCTCGACAGCAACGTCCGGATGTTCGGCTCGTCGTCGACAAACAGGAGCCGCGGTGCCATATCCATCGATTCTCTCCACTTCCCTCGCGACAGTTTTGACTTTGGATTTGGATGCGGGTTGCACCCCATGCTGAGACGGCAGCAGGCTGCAAAAGGTACACCTGCTCAGCAAATGAAGAAAGCGTAATCTGATGTCCCTTTGCCGGGGTTTTCGGATGAAAACGATTTCCGAGGCTTGAGGGCCGGCTCCCATTGGCGGATGAGCCCATTCAGTTTTCAGATCGCTTTTGCGCTCCGGATCGAAATCCAGATAATCCTGCACGCGATCGACATCCACGAAAGTGCAACGACGCAATCGCGGCCATCCAGCGCGAAGTGCGCACCCTCGTGGAACTGCTCCACGAAGGCGCGCTTTCCACCAAAGCCGCGGGATGGAATCCCCTCCCTGTCCCACCTGAAACCCCGTAACCCGCTCTACTCCCCGATCCTCACACGCACCCCCACCCGTATCCCCTGCGGCGTCCCCAGCGTCAGCACCGGCGTTCTGCCCACCTCGATCGCTCTGCCGAACAAATTCTCCCCCGCCGCAAACGCGGTCACCCGCCGCCCAAAGTTGTGCTCCGCGTACGCATCGAGCCGGAAATATCCGTGCAGCAGATACGCATTTGCGTCATCGTCAAACTGCCGCCCGCTCTCTGTCGCCTGCAGGCTCAGCGTCCCCCATCGTAATTCGGAAAAATGCACCTGCGCCGTCGCCTGATTCTGCGGAACCTGCGGAATCCACTTGCCCACCAGCGCCGTCTCCGGCGCAAACTGCGTTACCGTCGCATCCGAAAACTGATACCCGCCCTCCAACCCGATCCACCCCGCCGGTTGCACCGCGAAATCGAGCGAAATCCCGCGGCTCTCGATTTGCCCAAGGTTCTCCCTCTGCAGCAGCTCCTTCGTCGGCGTCACGCTCAGCGTCAGCGCCGTCACCGGCCGGTTCACCTGCGTCCAGAAATAGCTCGCCCGCACGCTGCCGCCAATCCGCCGGAACTCCGCCTGCAGGCCGGTCTCCCATCCCGTCGCGCGTTCCGAACGCAGGTCAGGATTCGGCAGCGTCGTCTGCTGCCCCACCTGCCCGGTACGATACAACTCGTTCTCCGTGGGCGCACGATACGCGCGGAACGCCGACGCGTTCACCGAATAATCCGCGCCGATCCGCCGTGCCACTCCCAACCGCGGATCGAACACCGTCTCGCTCCACGAGGGCAGGGAAGCGGGCGACGCCGGCGCGCTGAACTGCCGCGCATTGAAATTCGAGAAGTGATCCACACGCGCCGCTCCGCTCAGCGTCCACTCCCTCGGCGTCAGCAGCGCCTCGCCCCACGCGCCCGTCTGCCGCTGCTCCGCCGCCGTGTCCAGGTATCCGCCGGCCCCCGACAGCAGTTGCTCGCTGTCCTCCGCCCGCACGTCGTGTGTGTCCGCTCCAACCAGTAGCAGCGCCCGCTTGCCCGCCGCGTGATGCAACCGCAGCGCTGCGCCCCACTCATCCGCGGGATCGAAGGCAAGCCGCGTCGGCGTCTCCGCATCCCGCGCCGTGTCGATCGCTGAAAACGTCTGCCGATAATGCTCGTCGCCGCCCCACAAGCGCAATGCAAAATCCCGCCAGTCTGCGCCGCCGGCTTCGCGCCACAATCGCGTCCCGTTTGTCTGAAACGGTGTGCCGTTGTGCCGCAATTCATTCAGCACATCGCCGCGCGCAAACACGCGCCCCGCATTTCCGTGTCCGTCAGGTAGCGCGCGCTCCACTGTCACCAGCGCATTCTGGTCATGCACATTGGACGGCTGATCGATGGGCCCTCGAAACTGCGGCGCCACCAGTATGTAGCCATCCGTCGCGATCGCACCGCCGCTCGCAATCCCCGCCCACGCCCCGTGCTTCCACGTTCCCAGCGCCTGCTCGTCGAGCGTGCTCTCCGATCCGCCGCTCGACTCCATCTCCAGCCCATTCGCGTCCGGCCGCACCGGAAGGACGCTGATCACCCCGCCAATCGCGCTCGACCCATACAGATCCGACGCGCCGCCCCGCACCACTTCCACCGAGCGCACCGCCAGCTCCGGCAGTTCTTCCCAGTGCACCCACCCGCCATAGGGGTCGTTCAACGGAACATCGTCCAGCACCACCAGCGACCGGCTCGCCGCCGTCGATCCCAGCCCGCGCAGCGACACGCCTTCCGTCGTCGGATTCGCCACCAGCGAGCTCGACCTTCGAAACAGCTGAAACCCCGGCACCTCGCGCAGCTTGTCGTCCAGCTCCGGCGTCGCCGCCTGCTCCAGTTGCTGCCGGTCGAGGACCCGCGTGCTCGCCGGACTATCTTCCGACCCCAGCGGCGACCGGTATGCCGTCACCGTCACCGTTTCCAGCGGCATTCGCAGCACCACCCGCAGTGGCGAGCCCGGCGTCACCGTCACCACCGCCGCGACGAAATGTCCTGCCGTCACTTCAATCTGTTGCGGGGCAGCGGCCAACGCGAACTCCCCATCTGCCGCCGTCGTGGCCAGCGCGTTACCCGACAAATCGCGTACGGTAGCCGACGCGATCGGCTTGCCCTGCGCATCGACGACCATGCCGTGAACCGAAGTTTGCGCTGCCGCGCGCAGCACCCCGCCCGCCGCGGCGAACAACGCCGCCAGCGTCAGAGACACGGTCAGCATCCGCGTGAGGATTCTTTTCATCTGCGCCTGGGTTCTACAGTTTTACTACGGCCTCGGCGCGATTCGCGCCCTCCTGCGGCAACTCCGCCAGCAACTCCGCTACCGTCTTTCCGAGTATGGGATGCACCATCTCCGGCGCAATCTCGGCCAGCGGCGCCAGAACAAACCGCCGCTCCGCCATCGCCGGATGCGGCACCCGCAGGCGCGATGTCTCCACAATCTCCCCACCGAGCAGCAGCAAATCCAGATCCAGCGTCCGCGGGCCCTTCGGCGTCTCCTGCCGCCGGTCGCGCCCGTACCGCCGTTCCACTGCCAGCAGAAAATCCAGCAGCGCCTCGGCCTCCAAATCCGTCTCCACCACCACCGCCGCATTCACAAACCGCGCCTGATCCTGCACACTCACTGGCTCCGTCCGATACAGCGACGACCGCGCCACCACCCGCCCCGCGCCGGCCAGGTCCCTCATCGCCGCGCGCAGCGTCTCCTCGGGCGCCCCCACCTGCGACGCCAAATTCGCCCCCATCCCAATGGCCGCCCGCCCCATGCTTTCAACCTACCGGAAATTCGGGTGCCCCACGTCTGCACGGCGTTCGCAGAAGTGGGATCAACGCACCGCTCGCACCCGCCCCGGCAATCTGATTCCTGCCACCTGAAACCTGTAACCTGTAACCTGCCATGAAGATCGGCTTCTTCGGCGGCAGCTTCGACCCGCCCCATCGCGGACACATCGCGCTCGCCCGCCTCGCCGCCGAACGCCTCAGCCTGGACCGCATCCTCTTCGCGCCCGTCGGCATGCAGCCCCTCAAACGCGACCGCCCCACCGCGGGATTCGATGTCCGCGTCGCCATGACCACCCTCGCCATCGCGGGCCAGCCCGGCATGGAAATCTCCCTCGTCGACGCGCCCCGCGCCGACCGCCGCCCCAACTACACCATCGACACGGTCCGCACCCTCCGCACCACCCTCCCCCCCGGCGCGGAGATTTTCTGTCTCATGGGCGCCGACTCCTTCCTCTCCATTGGCCGCTGGTATCGATCCGCCGATCTCCTCGTTGCCTGCGACTTCGTCGTCGCCGCGCGCCCCGGCTTCGATCTCGGACGCATCGCCGCCGCGCTTCCCGCCACTGTCTCCGTCGCCGCCGCCGACGCTCCGTATCCTGGTGCCCTTGCCCTCAGCCTGCACCACGGCAGCCGCCACGCCTCAACCCTGTACCTCCTGCCTGACCTCGACGAAGAAGTCTCCGCCAGCGCCATCCGCGAAGCCCTCGAGCACGGATCGCCCGCCGACTCCGCCATCGATCCCCGCGTCGCCGCGTACATTCGCCGTCACGGTCTTTATCGCGCGGATGCGGCTTCCTGACCTGCACCCTGTTTTCCGCAAGCCAATCGGCGCCGGGTTGCCGTACGATCACCTCAGGAGAGCTCCCACAGCAGGCATGGCATCCACCGAAACCCGCAAAATGGTCCTCGCCGCGCTCGCGGCCTGCGACGACAAGAAAGGCGAGGACACGCGCGTACTCGAGCTCGACCCCGCCGACTCCGCCTTCACCGATTTCTTCATCATCACCAGCGCCACCAACGAGCGCCAGGCGCAGGCCATCGCCGACGAGATCGAACTGCGCATCAAGCGCGACTTCGGCACCTACGCCAATTCGGTCGAGGGTCGCCGCGCCGGTGAGTGGATTCTGCTCGACTACGTCGACTTCGTCGTCCACATCTTCCTGCACCACCGCCGCACGTTCTACGACATCGAGCGCCTGCGCAAGTCCGCGCGCTCGATTGCGCTCGCCGAGCTGACGGCCACGCTGACCGAGAAAACCCTCGCCGCCCGCGAGAAAAAGCCCGCAAAGCGAGTCGCTGCCCAAGCCCGGGCCAAAAAAGCTGCTGCGAAGAAGGCGCCCGTGAAGAAAGCTGCGGCAAAGAAATCGGCAGCAGCCCCCAGGAAATCCCC
>DATJTG010000075.1:0-2490 GCA_035503555.1 Acidobacteriaceae bacterium
CGAGACCTATGGCAACGCTGCCAGCCGCAGCCACTCCTTCGGATGGGCCGCCGAGCAGGCCGTCGAAACCGCACGCAGGCAGATCGCTGCGCTCATCGGCGCCTCGCCCAAAGAGATCGTCTTCACCTCCGGCGCCACCGAAAGCAACAATCTTGCCCTCAAGGGGATCGTGGAAAGTGCCCGCGCCGCCGGTCAGTCGCCGCACCTGGTCACCCAGGCCACGGAACACAAAGCCATCCTCGATGTCTGTGCCTGGCTCAAGCATCAAGGCTGCCGCGTGACCATCCTCCCCGTCGATCACGACGGACGCATCCGACTCGCCGATCTCCGCCGCACGCTCGACGCTGGCGCCACGCTGGTCTCCGTCATGGCCGCCAACAACGAAATCGGCACGCTGCAGCCAATTCAGGAAATTGCCGCGCTCTGCCACGAACGCAACGTCCTCTTCCATACCGACGCGGCCCAGGCCGTGGGCAAAGTCCCCATCGACGTTAGCCGTACCGCCATCGACCTGCTCTCCATCTCCGGCCACAAACTGTACGGACCCAAGGGCATCGGCGTGCTCTATGTGCGCCGCCGTTCGCCCCGTATCCCCGTCGCCGAGCAGATGCACGGCGGAGGACACGAGCGCGGCATGCGTTCCGGCACGCTCAACGTTCCCGGCATCGTCGGCCTCGGCGCCGCCTGCGCTCTCGCCGCTGCGGGAATGCAGGCCGAATCCCCGCGCCTCGCCGCCCTCCGCGACCGCCTCCAGATGAAACTCACCGCGGCCCTCGACCGCGTCCACGTGAACGGCTCCCAGGAACACCGTCTCCCCGGCAACCTGAACATGACCTTTGACGGCGTCGACAGCGAAACGCTGATGATGGGGCTCAAAGACGTGGCCGTCTCCAGCGGCTCCGCCTGCACCTCGGCCAGGATCGAGCCGTCGCACGTGCTGCGCGCGCTGGGACTGAGCGAAGAAGCCGCGCACTCCAGCCTCCGCTTCGGCATCGGCCGCTTCAACACGCAAGAGGAGGTTGATCTCGTCGCCGACCTGCTCGTAGACGTGGTCCGCAAACTGCGCGAGCTCTCACCCGCCTGGGCCGACCTGACCTGAGCGGCGCCCACCGCGGCGGGCGAGCATTTCGAGAGGCGGACCTGACCACCATGTGCTGCAGCAGGTCGCTGCTGCCAGTGGGAAAAGTCGCGGCCATTTCCGGCGCAACTTCCGGATCTCCGCCATGCGCGCATTCTGCCTGTCGATTTGGACGCAAGGCCTGAGCAACGGTGTTGAGGCCGGCGAGATGCGGGTGGCGCTTCGTACAAACAATGCTATCGAACGACAACTGTTACTGGCCGTGAGCGTACTTCGCCAGGGCAATAATGTAGCGAGGCCAAAAACCGGGCGTCGGGGGTAAGCGTACTGGCGTTAAGGACTGGGCACGTTATTTCTCCTGTGACCAGGTATCTGCCAGGAGCTAAACTGCTGCGACCGGTCTGAGAATCGTAATCGCTGAGAGATACTCGAAATGACAGGCGCGAATGTGGCGGCAGCAGCAATACATACGGAATAATGCGGCCAGGTACAACTCCTCCGGAAATCCTGGACCAGCGCACGCGTTGCCCATGAGTGTCCTGAACCGTGAACGTCAGCGCACTGATAGAAACATTCTGCCCATCTCCCAGTATTTCTCCCAATTGCAACGCTACGCCAGCGTCAGAGCCGTTTGTGATCGTGGCGACGAAGGAGGGCATTGGCGTCGGACCCTGCAGAGGCTCAAGGCTCAAAGCCAATCCCGTATTACTGTAGATTCGCCCTTGTGTGTGGTTTGCCCTGATGCCACGTGGACACACGAACTCCATCGACAATAAAAGACAAACCTCTGCCGTTAAGAGCAGATTTCTGCGAACGCGCAGTCTTGAGCGGACCGAACAGTATGCATGCAATATCGCTACCTCAAGGACGGTCGGTCAGTTGGAACCTGGAATCTGCGGCAAATCCGAACAGACCGACATTTCAGCGAAGCCTCCGCGTCAGGCTTCGCAGCGAGCCGCCCTGGGAACTGGCTTGAAGAGGATCCCACCTACTCCACCTCCACGATGACGCACTTCAGATACTCCGTCTCGGGAATATTCAGCACCACCGGATGATCCGCCGCCGCGCCGCGTATCTCCAGCAGGCGCACCCGCCGCCGCGCGTCGCCGGCCGCCGCGCGCAGCGTCTCCACGAATTCGCCCAGCGACACATGGTGCGAGCACGAGCAGGTGATCAGCCGCCCTCCCGGACGCAGCATCTTCAGCGCCCGCAGATTCAGCTCGCGATACCCGCGCAGCGCCCCCTCCACCGCGCGCTTCGACTTCGCGAATGCCGGTGGATCGACCACGATCGTGTCGTACGTCGTCCCAGCATCGCTCCAGTCGCGCAGCAGATCGAACGCGTCGGCCTCGATCCAGTCCACCTCGGCATCCTTCAGCGCCGCGCGGTTCTCCTGGAGATTCCGCTCCGCC
>DATJTG010000076.1:0-22772 GCA_035503555.1 Acidobacteriaceae bacterium
GGCGGCCGAAGACGTGCCAGAAGGCACCCTGGTGAGCGCCGTCGAGAAGGCTGGCTATCCTGCGCTGATCGAGAAGTAAGGCGCAACCCGCTGGGTGAGGACGAGGGATGCCCGCGACCGAGGCCGCAAATCCGAAAAAGGAAGTGAAGAGCGAGGTTCGCACCGTCACTCTGCCCATCTCCGGCATGAGCTGCGCCGCCTGCCAGGGTCATGTGGAGCGCGCTCTGCGATCCACACCCGGGGTAGCAGAGGCCAACGTCAACCTGCTGACAAATTCCGCGCGCATCACGTTTGACGCTGCCGTCGCGCACCCGGAAAGCCTGATCGCCTCCGTACGCGAGGCCGGCTACGATGCCGATCTTCCCGCGGAACCCGGCGCTGCTCCGCTGCCGGACACCGCGGCAGACGAAGGCCCCCTGCGTGCTCGCGCTTTTTTCACGCTGGCCGGGGGCGTCATTGTCCTGCTACTGATGAACGCGCATGCGTGGTTCGCGCCCGCGCTGCCCATGCTATTCAACCTCTCACCGCTGGCTCTGGACTACGTCATGCTGGCCATCACCGTTGCCGGCATGGTCTGGGGTGGAGGCATCATCTATCGGCAGGCGTGGACCGCCGCCCGCCACCGCGGCACCAACATGAACACGCTGGTGGCGCTCGGCACAGGCGCAGCCTTTGCGTATTCGCTGGCCGCTACTTTGGCGCCAGCCCTCTTCGTTCGCTACCACCTGGCCCCGGACGTCTACTACGACGCGGTCCTGCTGATCCTCGGATTCCTGCTGCTCGGTCGCTGGCTCGATGCGCGCGCCAAGCGCCGCACGCTCGATGCTTTGCACGCCTTCGCGAAGCTCCAGCCGCAGTCGGCCCGCATTCTGCGCGACGGTCACGAGATCGAACTCCCGCTGGCGCAGGTGATCGCCGGCGATCGTGTGATCCTGCGTCCCGGTGAGCGCGTTCCGGTCGACGGCCTCATTCTCGCCGGGGAAACCTCCATCGACGAATCGCTCATCACCGGCGAATCCATCCCCGTACCGCGCGGCCCCGGCGATCGCGTCATCGGCGGCTCGCTCAACTTCGACGGAGCGCTCGAGTACCAGGCCACTTCGCTGGGCGCCGACAGCGTTCTCGGCCAGATGATGCGACTCGTCGAGGAAGCACAGTCTTCGCGTGCCCCTATGCAGCAGCTTGCCGATCGCGTCAGCTCGGTATTCGTGCCGCTGGTGCTCGCGCTCGCGCTGACTACGTTCTTTATCTGGATTTTCGCCGGCGGCGGCGCGGGCCGGGCGTTTGCCGTCTCTGTGGCCGTGCTGGTCATCGCCTGTCCCTGCGCGATGGGCCTCGCGGTTCCCGCGGCTCTTACCGTGGCCATCGGCCGCGCAGCGCAACTCGGTGTGCTTTTCAAGGGCGGCGAGAGCCTCGAGCGCCTGGCGCGCATCGACACCGTCGTCCTCGACAAAACCGGCACGCTCACCGAAGGGAAGCCGGCCATCATCGCCATGACCGCTGCCGAAGGCAGCACGGAAGACAACGTTCTTGCACTGGCCGCCGCTCTCGAGCGCCGCTCCGAGCATCCGCTCGCCCACGCGATTCTGGCCGCCGCAACGGAACGCGGCCTGAAGGTTCCGGCTGCAGAAGCGGTGCGCGCGGTTCCGGGCAGGGGAGTCCAGGGAGAAGTGCAGGGAGCGGCGACCGCGCTCGGCAATCCTGCCCTGATGGACGAAATGGGCATCGCTCTCGCCGGAAACCACGGCCCCGACGCCGGCGTGACGCGCATGTACCTGGCTCGCGGCGGTTCATTCCTCGGCTCGCTGGATGCTCGCGACACCTTGCGGTCCACGGCTCCCACGGCTGTCGCCGGCCTGCGCCGCCTCGGGATTCGCACTGCGATGCTCACCGGCGACTCTCGAGTCTCCGCTGAAGCCATCGCGCACGAGTCGGGCATCGACGAGATTTGGGCCGGGCTGCTGCCCGCGCAGAAACTCGAAAAGATTCGCCAGCTGCAGCAGCAGGGCCGCCGTGTGGCGATGGCCGGCGACGGCATCAACGACGCCGCGGCCATCTCCCAGGCTGACGCTGGTCTGGCCATGGGCGCCGGGGCAGACCTCGCGCGCGAAGCCGGCGATGCCATTCTGCTGCACGGCGAACCCGGGCAGATCCTCGACGCCGTCCTGCTGGCCCGCCGGGCATTGCGAACCATGCGCCAGAACCTGGGCTGGGCCTTCTGCTATAACCTGCTTGGCATTCCCATTGCCGCCGGCATTCTCTACCCGGCCTTTGGCATCCTGCTCAGCCCGGCGATTGCCAGCGCGGCCATGGCGCTCAGTTCTGTGAGCGTGCTGGCCAACAGCCTGCGCCTCCGCCGCTTCACGCCGGGTTAACGCTAAAATCAAAAGCGGAAGCTCGATTTGTGCGGATCCTCACCCGTTACATCCTGAAGGAAGTGGTCTCGCACGCCTTCATCGGCGGAGCCATCTTCACCTTCGTCCTCTTCATCCGCTACCTTCCCAGCCTGCTCGAGCTGGTCGTCCGCAACAGCGCCTCGCTGGGCACGGTCATTAAAATCGTCTTCCTGCTCATGCCCAACATGTTCACCGTCACCATTCCCATGGCGGTGCTGGTGGGCATCCTCCTCGGCCTCAGCCGGCTCGCCGCCGACAGCGAAGTGACGGCGATGCGCGCATCGGGCCTCGGCGTGTGGTCATTCGTGCGCGTTGTGGGGCTGCTCGCCATCGCCGCGTGGCTGGTCAGCCTGGCCAACACAATGTACTTCGCGCCCAAAGCAACCGAGGCCATGCTTCGCGAGGAGAATTCGCTGGCCAACGCGCAGGCTTCCTACGAAGTGCAGCCGCGCGTGTTTTACGAAGACTTCAAAAACATCGTCCTCTACGTGCAGGACGTCCGCGCCGGCCAGGGCGCCGCGAACTGGCGCCAGATTTTTCTCGCCGACGTGAGCGACCCCACGCAGCCCAAGGTCACGACGGCCGATCGCGCCACGGTCGTCAACAGGCCCGACCAGACCATCACCATGCGCCTGCGTGACGGGACGGAATATTCTCCGGTCGCGGGGCAGCCCAACGACGAAACCGTTTCCACCTTCGCTTCCGCCGATCTGCCCCTGCAGACGGGGACTCAGGAAGACGTACACCTCGGCAAGAGCGACACGCCCATTCTTGCCATGAACAATCGCGAGCTGCTGGCGCGCACCCGCGGCAAGGACAACGCTGACCTTTATCAGATCGAGTTCCAGAAGCGTCTGGCTTATCCCGCGGCCTGCCTCGTGCTCATGCTGGTCGGCGTGCCCCTCGGCATCTCTTCGCGCCGCGGAGGCAAGAGCGCGGGCTTCGTCCTCACGATCGCCCTGGTCTTCGTCTATTACTTCCTCTCTTCGACGGGCACGGCGCTGGCGCGGCAGAACAAGATCCCTGCCTTCGCCGGCGTCTGGGAAGCGAACATCCTTTTCGCTCTGTGTGGCGTGCTTCTGCTGCGGCAAATGTCGACAGGCGGCGCGGCCCTGGCTGCCATCACCTCGCTGGGCGCCCTCCTGCGGCGGCATGCCAACCGCTCGACAAGCGCCACGGGGCCGCTGCGTCTGCGCTCGCGTCCGCGCGAGACCCGCGGACGGTTCCCGCTCATCCTCGATGAATACGTGCTGCGCGAGTTCCTGCTGACGTTCGCGATGGTGCTCATCACCTTCGTCATGCTCATGCTCGTCTTCACTTTCTTCGAGTTGCTGAGCGATATCATCCGCAACAAGACGCCGCTGGTGACGGTGTGCGCATACCTTATCAATCTCACGCCCAGCATGATTTACCTCATTACGCCGCTCAGCGTGCTGATCGGCGTGCTGGTGGTCTTCGGCGTCATGAATCGCAACAGCGAGCTGACCGCTATGAAGGCCACGGGCATCAGCCTCTACCGCATCACCGTGCCGGTACTGGTGATTGCCGCCATGCTCTCGGTCTCGCTCTTCGCCTTCGACGAGCTGTATCTGCCCCAGGCCAATCGCCGCCAGGAAGCCCTGCGGAATGTCATCAAAGGCAAGCCCGCTTCCACCGTCGAGCACCCGGGCCGCAACTGGATGTTCGGCGAGCAGCATCCTGGCCAGCCGAGCGTTATCTTCTACTACCAGTACTTCGATCCCGACATCAACACGTTCGGCAACATCACCGTTTTCGAGTTCGATCCCGGAACCTTTGCGCTGACCAAACGCATCTATGCAACATCCGCGGAGTGGCAGCCGAACTTGGATGCGTGGGTTTTCGAAGACGGATGGGAGCGGACCTTCAAGGGCCCGGAAGTCGCCACTTACCGTGCCTTTCCCGTGAGCACGTTTTCTGAAGTCACTGAGCAGCCGTCTTATTTCACCCGTGAAGTGCGGCCATCGTCGGAAATGAGCTTCGGCGAGCTCGCGCACTACATCCACTCGCTGCGGCAGAGCGGATTCAACACCGTCCCCCTGCGCGTGCAGCTCAACCGTAAGCTGGCGTATCCGCTCATCACCCTCGTCATGGGCGTGCTCGCCATTCCCTTCGCGCTTTCCATGGGACGGCGCGGATCCCTTTCCGGCATTGCCGTCGCCATCGGCGTGGCCATCGCCTACTACGTGGTGTCGGGATTCTTCGAAAACATGGGCAACGTCAGCTGGCTCCCGGCATTTCTCGCTGCGTGGTCCCCCGATCTGCTCTTCGGCCTCGCCGGCGCGTGGCTGCTGCTGCGGACGCAAACCTGAGCGGAGCGACACCATGTTCACCAAACTCAAGCCGCTCTTCCCCTATATGCGCCGCTACTGGCGCGGCTACCTGTGGGGCTGTCTCTGCACCGTCGCCGCCAACGCTGTGTGGGTGCAGTTTCCGCGCGTCATCGGCATGGCCGCCGACGACCTGACCCGCGCCGTTACCTGGCACAAGGTATTCGGCTATGCCGGCCTCATCCTCGGCGTGACCCTGATCCACGGCGTGCTGCTCTACTACATGCGCTGGATCATCATCGGCATCTCGCGCGACATCGAGTTCGACCTGCGCAACGATCTCTTCGCGCAGCTTGAAAAACAGCCCGCCTCGTACTATCAGGAGCACCGTACCGGCGACATCATGGCGCGCATGACCAACGACCTGGCAGCGGTGCGCATGCTGCTGGGGCCGGCGGTGATGTACACCGCGAACACGGTGCTGTTTTTTGCGGGATCGCTCTATTTTCTGTTGCGCATCAGCCCATTTCTCACGCTCACCGCGCTCGCTCCGATGCCGCTGGCCAGCGTCTTCATCCAGTTCATGGGGAGGAAGATTCACGATCGCTTCGAGCGCATCCAGGCGATGTTCTCCGACATCTCCGCCCACGCGCAGGAGAACTTCTCCGGCGCGCGTCTGGTGCGCGCATTTGCCCAGGAAGAGGCGCAGATCCGCTCCTTCGAACGCAGTAATCAGGAGTACATCCGCCGCGCGCTGCGGCTCGTCCGGCTGATGGGCATGCTGTGGCCGACGCTGGAATTTATGCTGGGCCTGGCAATGGTGATCTCGCTCCTTGTCGGCGGCCATCAGGTCCTGCAGCACCGCATCACGGTCGGCCAGTTCGTCGCCTTCACCACGTACCTCATGATGCTCACGTGGCCCATTATTGCGCTTGGCTATGTGGTCAACCTCTTCGAGCGCGGCACGGCCTCGGTGCTGCGCGTGCACGAAATCCTGATCGCAAAGCCCGCCATCGACGATCATGCCGCGAAGCTTACCCCCGATCAGGCGGAGGTCCGCGGGGATATCGAGTTCCGCAATCTCAGCTTTGCCTATCCGGCAGAGAACGCGCAGCCCGTCGAAGTGCTGCACAACATCTCGCTCACCGTTCCCGCCGGATCGAGCCTGGCGCTCGTCGGTCCCACCGGCGCCGGCAAATCGACGCTGGCGAGTCTCATCCCGCGGCTCTACGACGCCCCCGAGGGCTCCGTGCTGCTCGACGGTCGCCCGCTGCAGCACTACCCCCTCGACTCGCTGCGCGCCGCCATCGGATTCGTTCCCCAGGAGACCTTCCTCTTCAGCACCAGCATCCGCGACAACATCGCCTTCGGCGTAGAGAAGACAACGGACGATGCCGTGGAGCAGGCAGCCGCGACCGCGCTGATCCGGGACGAGTTTCGACTCTTTCCCAGGGCATTCGACACGGTCGTCGGCGAGCGCGGCCTCACCCTCTCCGGCGGTCAGAAGCAGCGAACGGCTCTGGCGCGCGCGGTGCTGCGCAATCCCCGCATTCTCATCCTCGACGATGCTCTCGCCAGCGTCGACACCTACACCGAAGAGCGCATCCTCGAGCAGTTGCGCAGCGTCATGGCCGGCCGCACCACGATCCTCATCTCCCACCGCATCTCAACGGTGCGCCACGCCGATCGTATCGCCGTGCTGGTGCGCGGCAGCATCGCCGAGCTGGGCACTCATGAAGAGCTGCTGGCCCGCAATGGCTACTATGCCAGCCTTTATCAAAAGCAATTGCTCGAAGAAGAGCTCGCCGTCACCGGCTGACGCCGTTCAGGCTGTCCACCGCGCTTCTGCTGAATCGGAAATCTGCGCAGCGGATCGTGCCGACATCATCGCCGGCGCCGCCGCGCCTCCGCCCTGCAGCAGCTCCAGCACTTCCGGTTCGTGCGCCGCCGTGTTCCAGGCGTCGCGCACATCGCGAATGCAGCCAATCGCCTCACGCAGGCGATCCGCCGAATCCAGCCTGGAGCCTTCCAGACACAGTGCAAAAATCGACGCGTAGAACTCTGAAAGCGCCCGCGCCGAGTTGCCGCCCACGTCCATCTTCAGCCGCGACTGCAGATGCATCAGAATCGCGAGCACCCGGCCCACCGCGATTCTTCGGTCTCGCGGGCTGTGGTCCTCGATCGCAGCGATGGCCCGGTACAGGAACTGCGTCATGCCGTCGTACAGCGCGACAATCAGCTCCACTGGATTCATGCTCGCAATCGCCTGCTGCTGATAATTCATGCTCCTCTTTCTGCGCCTGCCGTTCAGCCGTTCGAGTTCTGGTTGTAGCCGGTGATCGCGCTGTACATCTCGTTGATCTCATCGATCTGCTCGGGTATTTCCTGGAGTGTGTAATTCGCCTCGTTCAATTCAGTCGTCAGCTGACTCTGCTCCGCGCTGATGATCGCGTTTTCGTTGCTGATGTTCGTGTTCAGCTGCGATTCTTCGGACGAATTCTGCTGGAGAGCCATGTACACGGCTCCGCTCGGCGAGGTATTGCCCAGGTTGCCGATGGTGCTGCTCAGGTTCGAGCCAAAGGAGGTGAACAGGGAACTTGACTGGAAAAAGCTCATGACGTCGTCGTAGTTGTCGTTCAGTGCGTTGTCCAGCGTTGTCGTGTCCAGCGCCAGCGTTCCATCGTCGTTCGCCGTAATGCCAAGACCGGTGAGCGAGGTGATGCCGTTCGACTGCGCCTGGCCGAAGCTCACCGCCGCATTCGAGGTCGTGTCCATCAGACCGCTGCTGTCCACGACGATGTCGCCCTCCGACCCGGTCGTGGAATTCGTCAGGGTCAGCGTTGCCCCGCCATTTTTCGCCGTCGCTACGGCTGCCGTGACGCCAATGCCTGCTGTGCCATTGATTGCATCCGCCAGCCCCTGGAGTGTCGGAGTGCCCGTCGGCACAGACACCTGCACCGCCTGCCCGCCGCCAACTGAGATCGAGATGGTTCCGGAAAGCGTGTCCGTTGCTGCGACTGAGGAGGTAGTCCCCACCGCCTGCGCCGGCTGCGTGAACGAAATGGCCTCCTGGAGCTGCTCCTGAATCATGGCCACTTCCGAGTTGCCGAACAGGGGCTCAGCGTTCCCCGACGCGTCGTCACCCTCCTGCGTGTTCAGATCGTTCACCACCGTGTTGTAGGCGCTCACGAAGCTCGACACTGCCGACTCCACATCGGTGTTGTCGTTGGTGATCTCCACCTGAACCGGCGAGCTCGAGAGCGAGAGCAGTTGCATCGTCACGCCGCTGATCGCGTTCGTGACGGTATTCGAGGGGCTGCTTTGCGTGGGCAGCCCGTCCACCGAGAACTGAGCGTCCTGGCCCGGCTGGGACTGCTGGAAGGTGATCGCCGCATTGCTCGACGTGGCATCGGTCAGTTCATCTGCGCTGACGGCAATGTCGCCGGCGGCGCCGCTCGTCGTACTTGCGAGGCCCAGCTGCTGGTCTCCGTCCGAGTCCGTGATCACGCTGGCCGTCACGCCGTAGCCGCCCGAGTTGATATACGAGACCAGCGTCGAGAGCGTATCGTTTGTGCCGCTCTCAATCTGAATGTTCTGCCCGTTGATGGCCACGCTGCCGCTCAGCGTATCGCTCGCGCCAATCTGGCTGCTTACGTACGAAGACGTCTGCGCGAGCTGCGACACCGTGATCGTATGGCTTCCCGCGGCCGCGCTCGAAGTGGCCGACATCAGCTGCACGACCGAAGTGTCGGAGCTCGAGCCCTCCTTCTCTGACAACACTCCGTCAAAGTCTGTCAGCGACTCCAGCGCGCTCGCGAGCGTGCTCAAGTCGGTGCCGATGCCCGTCAGTGCCGTGTCCTGTGATTGCAGAGATGTCAGCTGCGTCTGCCACGGCGTTTCCACCGCCTGCAGGTTTGCGACAATCTGGCTCACCGTCTGCGAGACGTTGAACCCCTGCCCACTGGTCGGATTGCCAAAAGAAATGCCTACCGCGCCCATATCCTTCTTATCGACGATCCTGCGACCAACTTGATCGCAGTCTCCAGCCTTGCAGGAGAATCGCCTGCGCGGTTTGGTGCGGATAAGAGGTTTCTAAAAAATGCGGGGAGCCGAAGCTCCCCGCCAGGAGTTGAGGAGGCTCACCTTACTGAAGGAGCTTGGTCACCATCTGCTGCGTGCTGTTGGCCTGAGCCAGCGCCGAGACGCCGGTCTGCATCAGGATTTCGTACTTCGACAGGTTCGAAGAGGCCTGGCCGTAGTCCGTCGCCGTGATCGCGTTCTGCGCCGAGGTCACGTTCTCCTGCTCCGTGTTGTCGACGTTGCTGACGGCTGTCAGCGTGTTGATCTGCGCGCCGACGTAACCGCGCTCGGCGGCCACGTCGCCGATCGCGTCGTTGATGTCGGTCAGGGCCGTGGAGGCGTTGCCGCCGGTCAGGCTCGTGGTGCTGAGATCCTCGTAGTTCGTCCCGGCTACGGTCCCCGGCGTATAGGTCAGCGTCGCGCCTGTGGTCGCGGTGCCCGCCGTATACGTCAGGCCCGTGCTGCTGGCCGTCGCATCGCCGACCTCGGCATTCGACAGGGGGGCCAGCGTCAGCGTGTCTGTAAAGCTGCCGCCGGCTGTTCCGTCTCCGACGTAGATGGCTACGCCGTTTGCGTTGCCGAAGACAGCCTGGCCGTTGTAGGTGGTCGTGCTGCCGATGTTGCTGATTTCGTCGAGGATCGACTGGTACTCGGAGTCGGCCGCGCTCAGCTGCGTGGTGTTGAGGGTGCCGTTCGAGGCTTCCGTCGCCAGAGTGATGGCACGGGTCAGCAGGTTCGTTACCTGCGAAAGCGCGCCGTCGGCCACCTGCAGCAGGCCGACGCCTTCGGTCGCGTTCGCCGAAGACTGATTCAGCGCCGCCGAGTTGGCCTGCAACCCGTTGGCCAGCGACAGGCCGGCGGCATCGTCGGCGCCCGAGTTGATGCGCGAGCCCGACGACAGCTGCGTGAGCACGCCCTGCAGGCTCGACTGCGTCTGGTTCAGGTTGTTCTCGGCATACATGGCCGAAATATTGTTCAGGACTCCCAGTGACATGGTTTTTCTCCTGTTCGTAATTTGGGTTCCTGAACGGAGCGCTGAGCTGGATGGCCGAACAACCCGCCCGGCCTGGTCGCCACTCCCGGGAACCGCTTGAACTCAATGGCTTCATCGGCCCCTCCCTTGCGGCCTTTACCGTTGCCCGTCCGTTTGGCAACCAGCGTGCGTGGCAGGCTTCCGCGCCGGCCATCCCGCCCTGCGCCGGCATTCAGAGCTTTCCGCTTTCTGCCGATACCTCCTTCAGAATCCGCCGGAGACGCATCGATGATTCATCTGACCCGCCTGAACGGAAATCCCCTGGTCGTCAACTGCGACCTCATCAAATACGCCGAATCCTCGCCCGACACCGTGCTGACTCTCATCAACGGCGAAAAAATCGTAGTGCGCGAGTCCTGCGAAGACGTCGTGAACTGCACCGTCGCCTATCGCGCCCGCGTCTTCGCGGCCAGTCGCGCCTTTGTGCCGGGATCCGCCGAAGGCTCGCCGGCCACGGTCGCCTGCGCCCCGATCGCTGGAGAGTGATTCCATGGACGCAGGCAGCTTTGGCGGCATTCTTCTTGCCATTGCCGGCATTCTCGCCGGCCTTTTGCTCGAAGGAGGACACCTCGGCCAGGTCCTCCAGCCCACCGCTGCCATGATCGTCTTCGGGGGGACCTTCGGCGCGGTCATGCTGCAGTTTCCCTTCCGCACTGTCTTCGCCGCGCTCCTGCGTCTCGCTCGCGTCTTTCTGCACCGCTCCGACCAGGGCGAGGCTATGCTGCGCCAGATCGTCGCCTTCGCCAACAAGGCCCGCCGCAACGGCATCGTCTCTCTCGATCAGGAGCTTCCCGGGGTCAAAGACCCCTTTCTGCGCCAGGCGCTCATGCTCGCCGTCGACGGCACCGAACCCACCGAATTGCGGCGGATCATGGAAGTCCAGATCGAGAACCTCACCGAAAATGAGGCCCGCATTCCGGCCGTCTTCGAATCCGCCGGCGGATTCTCGCCCACCATCGGCATCATCGGCGCCGTCATCGGCCTCATTCAGGTTATGCAGCATCTCGACCACATGAACGAAGTGGGCCGGGGAATCGCCGTCGCCTTCGTCGCCACCATCTACGGCGTGGGGTCGGCCAACCTCTTCTTTCTGCCCGCGGCCGGAAAACTGAAGCAGCGTGCGCGCGACGACCAGCGCCTGCGCGAGATGGCCCTCGAGGGGGTCATCTCGATCGTCGAAGGCATGAACCCGCGCATGATCGAAATCAAGCTTGCGGGCTTCTGCGCAACGACACGCAAAACGAAAAAAGCGGCCGAGGAGGCGCCGTCACGATGAGACGCGCAAAACAGAAATCCGCCGAGCACGCGCATCAGGACCGCTGGCTCGTCTCCTATGCCGACTTCATTACGCTGCTCTTCGCCTTTTTCGTGGTGCTCTATGCCAGCTCGCGCAGCGATCAGCAGAAGCAGACCGAGATTGCCCGCTCCATTCAGTCGGCGTTTCAGGCCCTCGGACTCTTTCCGTCTGCCGCGCCGGCCATGCAGCACTCGGGCTCGCTTGCGGATTCACGCGATCCTGTGGCGCCGGTCAATGTCGTGCTCGGCGACGATCTCTCCGCATCACCCGCCGTGCAGCAGGATCTCGCGCAGCTCCAGGCGCGCCTGACCGGCATGCTCTCCGACCAGCTCGCGGAACATGTGATCGCTCTGCGGCTGGGACGCGATGGCCTCGTTATCTCCCTGCGCGAGGCGGGATTCTACGACTCAGGCTCTGCCGCTCCCCATGCGCAATCGCGCGCCACGCTCAATCAGATCGCCGGCACGCTCGCGGCCACGCCGTACGACCTGCGCATCGAGGGTCACACCGACAACGTGCCCATCCATACCGCGCAGTTCGCCTCCAACTGGGAGCTTTCGACCGCGCGCGCCAGCGAACTCGCGAAAAGCCTTATCGAAGACCACGGAATCGCCCCGGCGCGGCTCTCCGCCGCCGGGTTCGCCGAGTACCATCCCGTCGCTTCCAACGCCACGCCCGACGGCCGCAGCCAGAACCGCCGCGTCGACATCATCGTGCTGCCGCGCATCAGCGCCCTTCCCGCCAAAACGCCCGCCACCCGCTGATCCGCCCGTTACCATCAGTGCATGGCGCGCTTGCAACCGGCGCAGCAAACTTCGGACAGGCCGGATACCCGCGCCGCGCGCCGCGTGCGCCGCATGTACGATCGTCTCGCTTCGCTCTGGGGAGCTCAGCAATGGTGGCCGGCTGAAGACTCATTCGAAGTCGTCATCGGCGCATTCCTCACGCAGAACACCGCATGGAAATCAGTGCAGCGCTCCATCGCCAACCTCAAAGCCCGCGGAGTTCTCTCCGTCGCCGGCCTGCTCAGCATTCCCGAAGACGAGCTTCGGGTGCTGATTCGCCCCTCGGGATTCATGCTCCGCAAGGCTGCCGCGCTCAAAACCTTTGCTTCCTTTCTCGATGCCCACTACTCCGGTCGCATGGAGAACCTTGCGCGCGCGGCGCAACGCGATGCCACTCCCATTCGCGACCGACTCCTCGCTCTGCCCGCCGTCGGGCCGGAGACCTCCGACGCGATCCTGCTCTACGCGCTTGAGGTGCCCGCGATGGTCGTCGACGAGTACATGCGCCGCGTGTTCACGCGCCATGGCCTTTTGCCGGAAAAGGCGAAGTACACAAATCACCAATCGCTGGCCGAGCATGCCTTCGCTGCGGACGCCGCCTCCGAATCTCCTGCCGCGTTGGCCGGTCACTACAACGAATTTCACGCTTTGATGGTGCAAATCGGAAAGCTGCATTGCGGCCGCACGCCGCGCTGCACAGGCTGCCCGCTGGCGTATGATCTGCCGAAGGAAAGCCCTCTGCGCGCCGGATCCGCTCCTCCCCATACACTGAAGCCGTGACCCTGGTCCTCTACGCCGCCACGACCAACCCCGGCAAACTGCGCGATTTCTCCGTCGCGGCAGCCGACAGCGGCATCGCGATCGAGCCGTTGTCCGATCTCGCATTCATCCCCGCGCCCCATGAAGATCAGCTCACCTTTTCCGGCAACGCACGCCTCAAGGCCGAATACTACAGTCGCATCGCTGTGGCTCAGGGAACTCCGCTGCTCGTGCTCGCCGACGACTCAGGCCTCGAAGTCGACGCGCTCCTGGGCGAGCCAGGCGTCCGCTCCGCACGCTTCGCGCAGGATGCCGGCTACGAGCCTCCGCCTGAGCACGCCGCGACAACCACCGACGAGCGCAACAATCTGTATTTGCTCGACCGCATGCACGGAATTCCGCAGCGCACGGCGCGCTATCACTGCGTGCTCGCGCTGGCTCGCGCCGGAGAAGTGCTGGCGTCGGCCGATGGCGCCGTCGAGGGCGAAATTCTCACCGCCCCGCGCGGCCACCGCGGGTTTGGCTACGATCCGCTGTTCTTCCTGCCATCTCTCAACCGCACCATGGCCGAGATTTCTCTCGAAGAGAAGCACACCCTCAGCCATCGGGGGCGCGCCTTCCGCGCCCTGCTTCCACGGCTTGCGAGTCTGCGTCTCTAAGCTGCCCTACGCAAACGAAATCCCGCGTTCCACGATCCTCTGCTGCGCGCGCTCGAGAATCGCGGCCGATGGCTCATTCGTGGTCAGCGCGTCCACGAGCATGAGATCCACAATCTCCGCAAACGCCGGCAGGCTTCGCGATCGCGGCAGCCGCCGCGCGCTCAGCGAGATCTCCTCAATTCGCGCGTAGCCGGGCACACGCAGCTGGAGATCCGCATTCCGCCAGCTGCTGAGACGCACCGGGACCGTCCCGTGCTCCGACCGCGCCAGATCTACGTCTGGCCGCCCCAGAAAGCGGAGGAACTCCCACGCGGCCGCCTGGTTGCGGCCGGAACGCGCCATCCCGATCGTCCAGAACACCGAGAGCGATACCGGAGGGCAACCCGGATCCGCCGGAATTGCCGCAATTCCCACCTTCCCTTCCAGCGGCGATCCTGCGCGATCGCTGCGGGCGGCAAAGCCGAACCAGTTCACCATGAGAGCGACGCCGCCCTCGAGAAACACATCGCCGGAGTGCGTCGAATTCAGTTCCTGCGAGTCCGGATGGCACATCCCTTCATCCCTCACCGTCGCGCGATAGAAATCCAGAGCGCTCAGGGCCTCGTTACTCGCCAGCGAGGCGCGTCCGGCCCTGTCCACGAGCGAACCGCCGCGGCTCCAAAGCTGCAGCGCAAAATCGTAGAGGGTATTGTGGCCGTCGGGATACGCCGCAAACAGCGTCCCGTATCGCCCTTCCTCGGGGCGCGTGAAGAATCGCGCGGCATCGGCGAACTCGCTCCACGTGCGCGGCGGCTGCAATTCGTAACCATATTCGTTACGAAAAGCAGCCTGCTCTGCCGGATCATCGAACCAGTCGCGCCGGTAAATCAGGCATTCCGGCCCATCGTGCCACGGCAGCGAACTGACGGAGTTCCCAAAACACACCGGTTCCGCAATCGACTGCGCCCATCCGTCGGGCCACCCCGGCAACGGCTGCCTGCGCATCCATGGCGCCAGATCCTCAAGCACTCGTTCTTCCATCGCCTGGGCCAGCCAGTCCGTTACCAGCAACCCCAGATCCCAGCGGCCCTCCCGCATGCCTCCCGCTCCAAACCAGACGTCGTAGAGCTGATGCAGCGTCACCACCTCCGGCACAACGCGAATTTCGTTCTGCGCACGATGAAACGCGGCAACCTCCGCCGCCACTGCATTCTCGAAATCGGAAAAGTCGCGAACCAGGAGCCGTATTGTCGTCATCGTTCGAGACCCACGTCCACCAGGATTTTACGCATCGAAGCAGGATTCGCGTGCCACCGCTCCAGCGCCGCGCCCGCCTCCTCCAGCGGCACGGTCAGCCCCACCACGTCGTCCACGGGAAACCTCCCCGCCTCGAGCATTGCGATCACTTCATCGAAGTCTTCGGCAGTGGCGTTCCGCGACCCGATAATGTCCAGTTCTTTCTGCACAAACAGCCGCGTCTCATAGGTTACCGGCTCTTTGGTGTAGCCGATGTAGACCACCCGCCCCGTGAACGCCACGCATTCCACCGCCATGCGAAATGTTTGCGGTGAGCCCACGGCTTCAATCACCACATCCGGGCCCTCGCCGCCGTCGAGCCGCTCGATCAGATTCCCCGCATGGGCGATCCGCGCGTCGAGCCCGCGCTCTGCTCCCGCGCGGCGCGCCAGGTCCAGCTTCGCCGCGTCCTGGTCCATCGCCGTGACGCGAGCGCCGCGATACGCCGCCGCCGCGATGGCTCCCAGCCCCACCATGCCGCAGCCCAGCACCAAAACCGCATCGCCCGTCTCCACGCGCCCGCGCCGGACGGCATGGGTCCCGACTGTGAGCGGTTCCACCAGGCTCAGCGTGCGCAATGACAGGCCGGGCGCCGGCTTCAGCTTCTGCCACGGAACCCGCACATAATCGGTCAGCGCGCCGTTCCGCTGCACGCCCAGTGTCTGATTATTCCTGCACGCGTTGGCCCGGCCCCTGCGGCAAGGCGCGCACGCACCGCAGGCAGTGTAGGGAATCACCGTCACGTCCAGCCCCACGGCGAACTCCGCCGGAACCCCCGCACCCACCTCTTCAATCGTCGCCGCAAGCTCGTGTCCCGGCGTTCGCGGATATGTCACCAGCGGATTGCGCCCCGCATACGTGCTCAGGTCCGATCCGCACATCCCCACCAGGCGCACACGCAGCAGCACCTCGCCCGGCGCAGGGGAACCCGGATGCGGAACTTCGGCAATGCGCGGCTTACCGGGTGCATCGAGCACAAACGCTCTCATCGTTCACCATTCCGGCTGGCAGCCTGCGCAGCCTCGCAGATAGAATAGCGGCGAATTCCGGAATCCGTCCCAAACCCGCTATGCGCATCGATGCGCACCACCATTTCTGGCACTACACGCCCGACGAATACGGCTGGATCGACGATGCCATGGCCTCGATCCGCCGCGACTTTTTGCCCGCAGATCTTGAAGCCGAGATTCAACCTGCAGGCATCGACGCTGTGATCTCCGTGCAGGCCAGCCAGACCCTGGCTGAAACGGAATGGCTGCTCGAAATGGCAGCGGCCCATCCCTGGATCGCCGGCGTCGTCGGCTGGCTTCCCCTTGCCGATCCCTCCATCGGCGATCTGCTCGAGCGATTCTCCCGGAACGACTGGCTTGTAGGCCTCCGTCATGTCCTTCAGGCCGAGCCGGAGAGCTACTTCGAGAACTCCGAATTCAACTTTGGCCTTTCCCAGCTCCGCGCCTTCCACCTCACCTACGACATCCTCATCGTCCACCATCAACTGCCCGCTGCGATCCGCCTCGTCGATCGCCATCCGAATCAGGTTTTCGTCCTCGATCACATCGCGAAGCCGCCCATCCGCGCCGGCCAGATGCAGCCCTGGCAGGACAACCTCGCCGAACTCGCACGCCGCCCCAACGTCTTCTGCAAGCTCTCCGGCGTCGTCACCGAAGCGGACTACCAGCGCTGGACGTACGAACAAATTCTCCCTTACATGGAAGCCGCGCTCGCGGCCTTCGGCTCCCGACGGCTTATGTTCGGATCTGACTGGCCCGTCTGCCGCGTCGCCACCACGTATCGCGACTGGGTTCGCGCCGTTGAATCCGTTGCTGAGCAACTTTCGACAGAGGAACGCGACGCCCTTTTTCATCGCAACGCTGCCGAAGCCTATTGCCTGTCCTGACTGAGGAACTCCGCATTGAGCTCATCACCCGCCCGTACCGTATCCGCCGATCAGCCGCCGCGCCTCATTCCCGCCGGCCAACTCGCCACCTTCGCCGTCGTTGCCGCGCTCTTCTTCCTCTGGGCCATTCCGAACAACCTCAACGACATTCTCATCCGCCAGTTCATGAAGTCGTTCGCGATCGGGCGCATGAAGGCCGGCCTTGTCCAGTTCGCCTTCTACATCGGCTACTTCTGCTTTGCGCTGCCCGCGGCCATGGTGACGCGCAGGGCCGGATACAAAGCCGGTATCATCACCGGTCTCTGCCTCTTCGGTACCGGCGCGCTGCTGTTCTGGCCCGCCGCGCTTGCCGACCGCTACGCCTATTTCCTCGTCGCGCTCTTCGTCATCGCCAGTGGCCTATCCTTTCTTGAGACAGCGTCGAACCCGTTCATCGCCGAGATGGGCGACCCGCGCACGTCAGAGCGACGCCTGAACTTCGCGCAGGCCTTCAACCCGCTCGGTTCCATCAGCGGAGCCTTCCTCGGCACGGTTTTCATCTTTTCGGGCATCGAGCTCAGGCCCGATCAGATCGCCGCGCTCCAGGCGCAGCATCAGTACCAGGCTTATCTACGGTCGGAGATTCTCCGCGTTGTCCATCCGTACCTGGTTTTGGCCGGTATCGTGTTCTTCTGGGCCCTCCTGATCGCGCGCACGCGCTTTCCAGCTGTGGGAACCGAGCAAACCCCTGCGACGCAGGCCGAAGTACAGCCTCCAGGCCGCCTTTTGCGCGCGCATTTCCTCGCGGCTGTCGTTGCGCAGTTTCTCTATGTTGGCGCGCAGGTTGGCACGTGGAGCTACTTCATCCAGTACGCGCAGCAGTACACCAGCGTGCCCGAGCGTGTAGCCGGATACCTCCTCACGGGAACTCTCGCCGCCTTCGCCGTGGGCCGCTTTTTCTCTGCCTGGATCATGCGCCATGTTCTCCCCCATCGCCTCATGGGCCTCTATGCCGTTGCGAACACAGTCCTCGCGCTCGTCGCGGTGCTGCGCCCCGGCTGGCTCGGCCTCGATTGCCTCTTCCTCACCAGCTTTTTCATGTCGCTTATGTTCCCCACGATTTTTGCACTCGGCATCAAGGAACTCGGCGACAAGACGAAGGTTGGCGGCTCCATTCTCGTCATGACGATTGTCGGGGGCGCCGTGCTCACTCTGGGCATGGGCAAGTTGTCGGAACTGGGCCACGGCATTGCCCTGGCCTATTCCATCCCCGTCGCCGCGTATGTCGGAGTAGCGCTCTACGCCTTCTTCGCATCGCAGCCGCGGACGCGCTCCGCCTGATCAGATCACCAGCACCGCCGCAATCTCCCCCGCGCGCACGCAATCAGCCGTTTCCGGAATCACGACAAACGCGTTGGCCCGCGCGGCCGCAGCCAAATCCCCCGACCCCTGCCAGGCCAGGCGGCGCACGCGCGCGCCGTGCACATCGCTCTCCATGTGCGCCGGCAAGAACCGCGTCAGCCCAGGCTTCACGCTGACGTCTTCTTCCACTCGCGCCAGCAAAAACCGCGGCGTGCCGCTCATTTCGCCGCCTAGGGCGCGCAGCAACGGCGCCGCAAACAGCGCACAGGTCACCATTGTCGAGATCGGATTCCCCGGAAGACCGAGAAAATACGGCCCCGGCAGCTTGCCGAAGACCACCGGCTTGCCCGGCTGCATGCGCACGCCGGTAAAGAGAAACGCCGCGCCCAGCGTATCCAGCGCCTGCTCCACGTAATCGAACTTCCCCATGGAAACCCCGCCGGTCAGAAGCACGAGGTCGCACTCACTCGCATTCACAATGGCTCGCTCTGTCGCCGCCCGCTCATCGGGCACAATGGGGAACCTTTCCGGGGTTCCGCCAGCCGCAGCGACCTGCGCTGCCAAACTGTAACTATTCGAGTTGCGAATCTGGTGGGCCAGCGGCGTCGCGCTCACCTCCACCAGTTCATCGCCGGTCGCCAGAATCGCCACCCGCGGCCGTACCCACACGCTCAGCTGCGCCGCTCCACACGAAGCCGCAGCCGCAATCTCCGTCACGCCCAGCCGCCGTCCCGCGGGAATCACCGCATCGCCGGCATGCGCCTCCGCTCCGGCCGGAACCACGTTCTCGCCCGCCGCCAGGTCACGTGGCCCGGCGAGCGTCACGTGCCCAGCGCCTTCGACCACGTGTTCCACCATCACCACGCAGTCCGCGCCTGCCGGTACGGGCGCGCCGGTCATGATCTCTACCGCCTCTCCGGGGCCGATCGCGCCGTCGCTCCACGCCTCGCCTGCGCGGATTTGCCCCATCACCCGCAGCGGTCCCAGCGCCAAATCTTCGGCACGGCACGCATAGCCATCCCGCGTCGCTCTCGGGAAAGGGGGCTGATCGCGATCCGCCGTGACTGCCTCGGCGAGCACGCGCCCCACAGCTTCCGCCAGCGGCACGCGCTCTGCGGCGCGCGTTCCCTGGAGCGCTCGCCCCACCTCGGCCCGTACCATCGCCGCTGCGTCTTCGTAGCTCAGAACCTTCTCAGGAGCCATCGCTCTCACTCACCCACCCTACGCGTCCGCTTCGCGCGCGCAAAGCCCACAAAAAAGAAGAGCGCCGTCGTCGCGGCGCTCCTCATCCTGCATTTGGATTGAAGCACTCAGTGCTTCTTCGACTTGAAGCTGCTCTCCTGCGTCGCCGACATCTCCGCCAGCACCTGCTTCGCGTCGGGAGCAAACGGTCCGTTCGGCGCGAGTTGCAGATACTTCTGGTAGGCCTCCGCGCATCCCGAAGGCGCAACAATTTTCTGCGTCTTGGGATCGACCGTCGCCTTCGCGACCAGCGCGCGTGCCTTCAGGTAGTAGGGAATCGGGCGGTTCGGGTCCGCGGCAATGGCTTTGTCGGCTTCGGTCACGACGGCATCGGCGGCCGCCGGCGACGTCGGCCCCTCCCGGTCCATCATGATCGTCGCGTTCTCGAAGTACATGCCCGCGCCCGGCGGATTTACCTTGGCCGCCGCATCGTACGCCGCGATCGACTCCGGAATCTTGCCGTCGTAGGCGTACGCTTCACCGAGCTTGTCGTTGGCCGCGCCTTCCATGCCGGCATCGGGCTTTTTCGCCGCGGCATCCATCGTGATGCCCTTTTGCAGGTTGGCCTCCGCATCCGTCCACCCCTGCTGCCCCGCTGCCGTGTGGTTCGCTGCTGCCAAACCTTCCTGCGCGATACCCAGTTCCACCCACAACACGGCAGCGTCGGGCCTCGCGGCCGAATCCTTCTGCATCAGAGCCACCGCGTCGGCGTAGTTTTTGTCCTTGTCATCCTGGCGCGCCTTGCCCAGGTCGGCGTTCAGGTTCTTGATCTGCGCGTTTTCCTTCAGGATCGACTGGTTCTTCTTCGCCGTCTCTTCAATCTGCTTGCGCTGCTCGGGTGTCAGTTTCGCCAGATATGCGGCGCGCGACATGTCGATGTTCGCCGCCGTATCCTGTCCCGGCGTCACCTGGACGTTGTCGAGTTGGTCCACCACCTTGTCTTTCGGGGTGTCCGGCGCGCGGAAAACCACCGTATACGATCCCGCCTTCACGTCATCGCCGTGGTAATTGCCCGACGAATCGACGGGGAAGTTGTAGGCCGCATCCTGCGAAGGCGACGTCATGCCGCCCGCATACAGTGAAACCGTTCCGGCCGTAATCGGCGCGCCCGTAGGATCGTTCACCAGTCCGTGGACCTTGCCTGTTCCCGCCGCGCCGCCCTGCGCCAGGGCATTTGTCGTGAACGGCAACAGAATGGCCAGAAGAGCGGCCAGCATCATAGAAGACCAAATGTTTTTCCTGAGCATATGCATTCCTCTCTGTTGGATCGCGCTGCGCCTCCGGCTCGGAAATTCCCGAACCGCGCGCATCTTTATCGTCTCCCCGCCGCCACTTGCGTCGCGTAGCGAATCGGGTCTTTCACACCCGCCTGTTCGAAGGCCCGCAGCCGCAGCACGCAGCTCTCGCACACCCCGCATGCGGCCTCCGATCCGGAATAGCATGACCACGTTAAATCCAGCGGCGCGGCCAGTTCAACTCCGAGGGCCACAATCTCCTTCTTGTGCAAATGGATGAGCGGAGTGCGGATAGTGATGCCGCCCTCCCTGGTACCCTGCCGGACTAGCTCCTGAAAGGCCGCATAATACGCAGGTCGGCAGTCCGGATAGCCGGAGCTGTCCTGCTCCACCGCCCCGATGAATACCTTCGTCGCCCCCAGCACCTCAGCCCAGCTCACGGCCGCCGAGAGAAAATGCGCGTTGCGGAAGGGAACATAGGTGACGGGGATGTCGTCGCCAATCGCATGGCCGCCGCTGCCCACTTTTCCCTCAGCGTTCACCTCGGGCACGGCGATGCGCTCATCCGTCAGCGCCGATCCGCCAATCCGCCGGAAGAGATCGAGCTTCAGATGCAGAAAATCCTGTAATTCCAGCGCTTCCGCTACGCCGCGCGCCGCTCGCAGCTCGCGCTCTTCCGTGCGTTGCCCGTAGCCGCAGTGCAGCGCATAAGCGGCGAAATCCCGGGCCGCCAGCGCCGCGCACACGCACGAGTCCATCCCGCCCGAAAGGCACACCACTGCGCGTTCCCTGGAACCATGCATAACCCTTCATGGTAGCGCGCCGTTCCCGTCTGCGCCGTCCTCCGGCGCACGAAGGTCACTGCGCTGTCGACGCCGCGGCTCCGCCCTCGACAGCCGCACCCTCCGGCTTGAACTGCCGCGCGGCCTTGATGGTCCACAGCACAAAGCCCACCAGGGCGCCCAGTTGCACCGCGGCAAACAGGGTCTCTTTCTGGACTTCGCCCATCGCCTCAATCCGCGGCGTCTTGTCGAACAACTGCACGACAAAGATGAAGAAGTTCAGATAGAGCGCGATCATCGCTCCAACCACCCACGCCTTCCGCCAGCCCCCTGCCATTCGCCTCCCGTACCGCGCCACCATCGCGATCGTCAGCGCGAGCAGAGCAATCGCTCCGAGCACGATTCCCGGCGTCACGCGCAGGAACGGAAAGAGAAACCCCGAAAGGCATGTCAACGCCGTTGTGACCACGAACACCGCCGTCATCGCCGGCCAGCGCTTGCCGCGAGTCATCCCGAACGCCATAAAGCAGCCCGTCCCCAGGCCGATCAGGCTCACCATCACGTGCAGCCGTGTAAACAGAACCAGATTCATTCCCAGAACCATCCGCTCGCTACTCCTTCCGCTTTCGCCCAGGGGTGAGCCTGATTGTAAGCCGAATCCGTTACAGCGCCGCGGTCTACACTGAAACTTCATGCCTCCCCGCATCGGCATTCATCTCTCCACCGCCGGAGGCGTCTTCCGCGCTGCGGAGCGCGCCCACGAGATCGGCGCAGCGGCCTTCCAGATCTTTTCCTCCTCGCCCCGCATGTGGCGGGCCTCGCCGACGCCCCCCGATCACTGCGCCCGGATGCGCGCGCTGCGCGCGCTTTACGACTGCACGCCGCTGGTCATTCACAGCAGCTACCTGGTCAACGTCTGCAGCGCATCCAGCGTCGTACGGGAAAAATCCATCGCCGCGTTTCGGGGAGAAATCGAGCGCGCGCTGTCTCTCGGCGCCGAATATCTCGTCCTTCATCCCGGCTCGTGGCGCGGCCTGACCCGCGACGAAGGCCTCGATCTCGCCGCTGCCTCCATCGCCGAAGCCGCCGAGGGCCTGCTCCGCGCCGGCGACTCCGGCGGCGTCCGCATCCTCATCGAAAACACCGCGGGAGCCGAGTTTTCGCTGGGAGGCAGTTTTGAGCAGGTCGCCGCGCTCCTCGAAATGCTGCGCCCCATCGTTCCCGTCGGCGCGTGCCTCGACACCTGCCACTGCCATGTCGCCGGCTACGATCTGGTTACCGCGACCGGCTACGAAGAAACCGTCAGCCTGATCGCCGCCACCATCCGCCTCAAGCACGTCCGCGTCTGGCACATGAACGACGCCAAAGCCCCGCGCGGCTCCAAACTCGACCGCCACGAGCACATTGGGCAGGGAACCATCGGATTGCCGCCCTTCCGGCGCCTCCTCAACGATCCGCGCTTCGCCCATTGCGCCTTCGTCGCGGAAACCCCGGTCGATGAGCCGGAAGACGACCGCCCCAATGTGGCAACGATGCGATCGATGGTCCGCCCAAAATCCCGCCCCCGGTCCGCAAAATCATTGGCCTGACAACTGACAACTGCGGCCTTTCCAGGCCCGGGGTTCCCCGCTCCCAGCTAGAATAAAGAGTGAGCATGAGCAGTAAGGAAAAGTCGCCCGCCGCCACCGTTGCGGCCCCGGGAG
>DATJTG010000077.1:0-8899 GCA_035503555.1 Acidobacteriaceae bacterium
ACGATCATCGCGTTTTTACCGCCCATTTCGAGCGAGCAGGGTTTGAAGTGCGCGGCGGATTTCGCGCCCACCTGGCTGCCGACTTCCGATGAGCCGGTAAACGAGATTGCGCGCACCTGGGGGTGCTCGATCAGAGGCACGCCGACCGAGGTTCCCGAACCCGTGACGTAATTCACCACGCCGGGAGGCAGCCCCGCGTCGATGAGCGCCTGGATCAGGTTGAAGGTGGAGAGGGGGGTCTCATTGGCCGGCTTGATGACGCAGGTGTTGCCGCAGACCAGCGCGGGCAGGAGCTTCCACGAAGGGATTGCCATGGGGAAGTTCCACGGCGCGATCATGCCGCAGACGCCCACCGGCATGCGGACGGACATGGCGAACTTGTTCTGGAGCTCCGACGGAGTGGTCTGCCCGAAGAGGCGGCGGCCTTCACCGGCCATGTAGTAGGCGGTATCGATGGCTTCCTGCACATCGCCGCGCGTTTCGGTGAGAACCTTACCCATCTCGCGGGTCATGTCCTGCGCGCACTGCTCCTTGCGATCCTGGAGGATGCGGCCGGCGCGATAGAGGATCTCCGCGCGCTTCGGCGCCGGCGTCAGACGCCAGGTTTTCCAGGCTTCCGCAGCCGCGTTCACCGCGGCGTTTACGTCTTCGGCACCTGACGCCTGAAATTCGCCGACGATATCGTCGGTGCGGGCCGGGTTGATGTTCAGGAAGGTTTTGCCGCTGCGGGCCGGAACCAGCCGCCCGCCGATGAGATTGAGGAAGGTCTTGTGCGCCACGTGCGAGTCTCCTGGAGAGAAGAAAACACTTCAGGATAGCGGAAGACGGAGGGCCGAGGCCACAGGCCGGAGGGAGCCGACCCGCAGTCGCGCGGAGGAGGGAAGCAGCCCGGCGCGTTGAGTGGGGCAAATTGCAGGTGCCCATGGGTCGGCAATTCCCGTTCCGGCGGGTCAGGAGCCCCAGGGAGTATGGATGGTCTTGCCGCTGCTCGCGCAGTCCAGGCGTCCCTTCGGCACGCCGTGTGCACCCGTGGGTGCGCTGCGGCAAGGCCAGCCGGCCACGCAGGTTTGACGGAGCCAGAGGCTCGGCGGGGAAGCGTCATCGGCAGGACGCGCCCAGGTCTTGCGGCAGGGGTTTTTGGGCAGTGCCTGGCGAATCCTGCGAATTTTCGAAATCGCAGTGCCGCTGCATGCGCCTTTCAGGCCGTACAATAGAAGGCGAGTTCCTCTCGGATTTTTGCTATCTCCATGTCATCGAATGGTTTTCAGCCGCGTTCGTCGCGCTCGCACGGTTTGCGTTCGCTCTTCAGTGTGTTTTCCAACGATCTTGCCATCGATCTGGGCACCGCCAACACTCTTGTTTTTGCCGCCAACAAAGGCATCGTGGTCAACGAGCCTTCCATTGTCGCCATCAACAAAAACACCGGCGAGGTTGAGGCTGTAGGCAAAGAGGCCAAAGAGATGCTGGGCCGCACGCCCGGCAATATCGTGGCCATCAAGCCGATGAAAGACGGCGTCATCGCTGACTTCAAAGTCACCGAGAAGATGCTGAACTACTTCATCCAGAAAGCGCACAACCGCAAGATGCTGGTGCATCCGCGCATCGTGATCGGCGTGCCTTCTGAGATCACGCAGGTGGAAAAGCGCGCCGTCGAGGACTCGGCGTATCGCGCCAAGGCCAGCGAAGTGTTTCTGGTGGAGCAGGCGATGGTGGCGGCCATCGGCGCCGGGCTGCCGATCACGGAGCCCAGCGGCAACATGGTCGTCGATATCGGCGGCGGCACCACCGACATCGCGGTTATTTCGCTTTCCGGCATCGTCTATTCGCGCTCCGTCCGCATGGCGGGGAACCAGATGGACGAAGCCATCATGAATTACCTGAAGCGGAAATATAACCTGCTGATCGGCGAGCGCACGGCCGAGCAGATCAAGATCGACCTCGGTTCCGCGTATCCGCTCGACAAGCCGCTGACCATGGAGATCAAGGGGCGCAACCTGATCGAGGGCGTGCCCAAGACCATCACGATCGACGACAGCGAAATCCGGGAGGCGCTGGGCGAGTGCATCGCCACGATTCTCAACGCGATTCGCGTGGCGCTGGAGCGGACGCCGCCCGAACTGAGCGCGGACATCAGCGACCGCGGCATCGTGCTCACCGGCGGAGGCGCGCTCATCAAGAATCTCGATAAGCGCATTCGCGAGGAGACCGGGCTACCCGTTTCCATCGCCGACGATCCGCTGGCCAGCGTGGTGCTCGGCACCGGCAAGATGCTCAGCGATTTTCGCCTGCTGCGGAAGATCAAGATCGACTGATGCGGGATGGCTCGGCCGGCGTCCTCAGGCCTTAGTTCATGGAATCGTTCTTCAGCCGCTACCGCAACGCCCTGGTGCTCATCGCTGTGCTCCTGGCGCAGGTGATTGGGCTGGCCACGCAGGTGCGCCGCCCGGGGCAGAGCGCGTCCGACAAGGGCGGCGTGCGACTCATTCGCGCGTGGGAGATCGGACTGATCAGCGTGCCTGAAGGCATTCTCCACGGCATCGGGCACGGCATTCGCGGGTCGTGGATGAATTACGTCGACCTCATCCACGTGCGGCAACAGAACAAGTCGCTCCAGGCGCAACTCGATGCGCTGCGCCTCGAAGAAGCCAGCATGGCCGAGGACGCGCGCCAGGCACAGCGGCTGCAGGCCCTTCTCGGATTCCAGGAGAAGTACATCTACAAGACCGTTGCCGCCCAGGTGATCGGGACCTCCGGTACGGAGCAATCGTATGTGCTCTACATCGACAAGGGGACAAAAGACGGCATCGCCGCCGATATGCCCGTGATCACGCCCGATGGCATTGTCGGCAAGACGCGCGATGTCTTCGACCACACCAGCCAGGTGCTGGAGATCTCCGACGCGACGAGCGGAGCCGGGGTCATCATGGCGGACACCCGCATCCAGGGCGTGCTCCGCGGTAATACCTGGGGACAGCCGGAGATCGTCAATCTCTCGCCCGATAACCGCATCAAGCCCGGCGAACCGGTGGTTACCAGTGGCGGCGACTCGATCTATCCGCGGGGCCTCGCCGTGGGCACGGTCGACCGCGTGGTCTCGCAGCCGGAAGGCACGCTGGTGAATGTACTGATCAAGCCGGCGGCGAATCTGGAGCGGCTGGAGGAAGTCCTCATCATCACCAGCACGGGTAGCCAGATGCCGGCGGCGATGCAGCAGGACCTTTCGGACGCGCAGCAAAGAGCATCGGACATTCTTGCGGAGCGCCTGCCCTCGCGCGAAGACCCGAATGCTCCCCAGACCAGCGCCGGCCAGAACGCGAATGGGCAGTCGACCCCGGCCACAGGCGGCGAGACCTCGCTGCCGACGCCGCCCCCGCAACCGCCGCCTGCGGCTCACCCGGATCGCTTCTCGACCTCTTCGATTCTCCCGGCCGACGAGATGGTTCCTGGGCAGCGTGCGACGGGCCAGGCTCCGCCTGCCGGCTCCGGCGCGACTCCATCGATTGCAGCGCCGGCTCCGGCCCCGGTGAAGCGTCACGAGGCGACCGCGCCCAACGCCACGGGGACAGGAGCGCCTGCCAGCGGCTCCGCTTCCGGTGTTGCGGCAGCCCCGGCGAAAAGGAAGCCGGTGACCCCCGCGGAATCGGCTCCGGAAACTCCGTCAAAGCCCGCGAACGGGCAGCTTAAAACGGGTCAACCGGAAGCCAGGCAGCCGGCCACGCCGCAGAGCACGCAATCCACCGCGCCGCAGGGGAGGGTCTAGCGTGGCCCTGATGGCGTCCTCGCGGCACGAGGTGGGGGCCCGGACCTATCCGTGGCTGGTGTATGTGCTCGCTCCCATCCTTGCGCTCGGGCTGCAGTCGCTGCTCGCACTGCATTTCGGATTCTTCGCGCTCATCGACCTGCCCCTGCTGATCACGATCTACTACGCGATTTCGAAGCGCGAACCCATCAGCGCAACCCTGGTCGGCGCCCTGATCGGCATCGCTCAGGACGGACTCACCCACCATCCGCTGGGCATCTTCGGCATCTCGAAGGCGGTGGTCGGATACATCGCCGCGTCGCTTGGGGTTCGGGTGGATACGGAGCACCACGGCACTCGCCTGATGCTGACCTTCGCATTCACCCTGGCGCAAACGGCGGTCCTGTACCTGCTGGAACGGCACATGCTCGGCCAGCCCTTTGCGGGGCACTGGATGCACGAGCTGATCAAGGCGGCTCTCAACGCACTGCTGGCGGTCATCCTGTTTGCCTTGCTCGACCTGACCCGCCGTCGAGAGTAAGCGGGAAGTTCGGGCTAACTGCCTGTGCCGGAAGCCCTGAAACGCCCAGGAACGGTGCAGGTCTGCATCCCAACACGGGTTACAATCGTCTTAGGAACTGCGGGTACCCGTGGCACTCGAGGGGTGTCTGCAGGCAGGATCGGCCAGGCGGCACGGGTGGGTCTGGCGTTCGGGTCCGGAACAGGAATATCCCAGTTCATGAGCATTACCGCCTTGCGCCTTGCTTCGCCTTTTTCTCTTCTGGCCACGTTCGCGCTCACCGCAAGCGCTCTCGCGCAGGCAGCGAAACCCAGCACTCCCCAGCCGGCGACGCCCCCCGCGGCGAACTCGGCAGCCAGTCCGTCCAGCGATAAATCCGCGACCCCCGACCAGGCGAGCGCGTATTACCACTACATGATGGCCCACGAGTATGAGGAAATGGCCACCACCTTCGGGCGCAGCGAGTACGCGAGCCGGGCGATCGAAGAGTACAAGATGGCTCTCAATGCCGATCCTTCGTCGAAGTATCTTAACGGCCATCTTGCCGACCTCTACTTCAAGACCGGGCACATCCGCGAGGCCATCGTCGCGGCTCAGGATCGCGTGAAACAGGATCCATCCGATCTGGATGCGCATCGCCTGCTCGCCGAAGTCTATTTGCGCTCCCTCGGGGATGCGCAGCAGGGCGAAGTCTCCACGCAGATGCTGAAGCTGGCGATCGCGGAGTACCAGAAGATCGTTCAACTCGCTCCGAACGGCGCGGAAGACCATCTGATGCTGGCGCGCCTGTACGCCGCCGACCATGAGAGCGCGCAGGCTGAGAACGAGCTGGCCGCCGCGCGCAAGATCGATCCAAGCTCGGAAGAAACCGCGCTCATCGCCAATCGTTTTTATGCCGACCAGGGCGACATGAAGCGCGCAATCGATGTCCTGAAGTCGCTCCCCGACGACGACCAGACCTCGCGCACCGAGTACCAGCTCGGCATGACCTACGACGCGGAGAAGGACACAAAGGACGCGATTGCAGCGTTCAAGAAGGCGCTCGATCTGGAGCCGGACAACCTGGACGTGGAGCGGCGCCTGGCCGCCGACCTGATGGCCGACAACCAGACGGACGCTGCTTTGACGGCGTGGAAGGATATCGCCGCCGGAGACCCGACCGACCCGGACGCCCTGGCGGCGATTGCGGAGATCGACGAGCAGAATGGCAATCTGGATGAGGCGCTGGCCTCGATCAAAAAAGCGCGCGAGCTTTCTTCCGACTCGTTGAAGCTGCAGTTCGATGAAGGCCGCATCGACTACATGGCCGGGCATCTGGACGATGCCGCGAAGATCTTCGAGGGTCTGGTGGCGGCCGCCGAGCATCCGAGCGGCCAGTACTCCGAGGAGGAGAAGCAGGACTACAAGATGTTCCTCGACAACCTGGCGGAGATTTACAAGGAAGGAAACCAGGTCGACAAGGAAATCGGAGCGTACCAGAAGATGGCAACGCTCGGCGGCGACTACGAAGCCTACGCCTACGACCAGGAAGTGCAGGCCTACCGCGACGCACACGAGTACGACAAGGCCGTTTCGACGGCGCGCGAGGGCGTCGACAAGCTGCCGAAGAGCAACGATATGAAGCTGACGCTGGCTCGCCAGCTCGCTGACACCGGACAGGTGGAACAGGGCATTGACATGGCGAAGGGCGTCCTCACCGCCGATCCGAAGGATCTGGAGAGCTACTACCAGCTCGCGCAGATCGACAGCGACCTGCGCAAGTGGAAAGACGCCTCCGACGTCCTCGACTCCGCCGAAAAAGAGGCGACGAAGAAGGACGATCAGACGATGATCACGTTTGAGCGCGCCATGCTGGACGATCGCGCCAGGCGCTACGACGAGGCGGAGACCGAATTCCGCAAGGTGCTGGCTGTGGACCCGAACAACGCGCTGGCCCTCAACAATTTTGGATTCATGCTGGCCGATCACAACGAGAAGCTCGACGAGGCGCTGTCGATGATCCGCAAAGCCGTCCAGCTGGAGCCCACGAACTATGCCTACCTGGATTCGCTGGGTTGGGTGTATTTCCGCATGGGGCAGTACGAGCAGGCTGAGGACAACATCCAGCGCGCGATCGCTCGCGGCGCCGGTGACCCCACCGTGCACGATCACCTCGGCGACGTTTTCGAGAAGACTGGACGCCTGAAGCAGGCCGCCGCGCAGTGGGAGATCTCCCTGAACGAGTTCGCGAAGACTGTGCAGGCTGATATGGACACCGGAGACGTGGGGAAGGTTCAGAAGAAGCTCGACAGCGCGCGCGTGCGTCTGGCGAAGGAATCCGGCAGCCCCCAGCCGGTGAAGTCGGAGTAGGGGAAACGCGCAGGCATAGACTGCTTCCATGGGCATGACGCTGTTGCCTGCCGCATGCGCGGTTCCGCAGGAAGGTCCGCTTTCGGAGCGGGAGTTCGCCGAGCCCCGGCATCCGTACCGCACGCCGTTTCAGCGCGATTGCGGCCGCATCATTCACTCGCGCGCCTTTCGCCGTCTTGCCGGCAAGACCCAGGTGTTTACGCACCGCGGCTCCGACCACTTCCGCAGCCGCCTGACCCACACCATGGAAGTGGCGCAGATCGCGCGGACCGTTGCCCGCGCCCTCGGGCTGAATGAGGACCTGACCGAGGCTCTCGCGCTGGTGCACGATATTGGGCATCCGCCTTTCGGCCATGCCGGGGAAAGGGCGCTGGATGACGAGATGCGGCGCTTCGGGCTGGGCTTCGACCACAATCTGCACGCGCTGCGCATCGTCGAGCATTTCGAGAATCGCCATCTGGAATTCCGCGGTCTGAACTTAACCCTGGCGGTGCGCGAAGGCATCATCAAGCACTCCCGGGAATATTCGGCAGCCGAGCATCCCGAACTGAGCGCTTATTTTCTCGATCAGCGCCCGCCTCTGGAGGCGCAACTGATCGACCTGGCTGACGAAATCGCGTATCTCACGGCCGATCTCGACGACGGGGTCGAGTCCGAGCTGCTGACGATCCAGCAGATTCGATCCGGGGTGCGGTTGTTCGAGCGGTACTACTTACCGATGGAGGAGCGGCACCAGGGCGCGCCGGAAAAGCTGCTCTTCCAGGAGGCGCTGAAGCTGATGCTGAATGCCCTGGCGGACGACCTGATCGCCGAAGTTGCCCGGCGGGTTCGCGAAAATGGCGTCACCAAACTGGAAGACGTGCGCCGAGCGCCCGAGCGCCTGGCGGCTTTTTCGGTGGAAATGGAGCTGCAGCGCCGGGAGGCCAAGCAGTTCCTGTATGAGAATTTGTACCTCTGCGATGCACTGGAGCGCGGCCATCAGCGCGCCGCCCGCGTGATCGCCGATTTGTTCCTGGCCTGGACGACCGCCCCGGAAATGCTCCCGCCGGCTTATGCCGAAGAGGTGGCCGCAGGAAACGCACCCCGTGTCATCGCGGATTATATTGCGGGAATGACGGATCACTTTATCCTCGAAACGCATCGTAGAGTCGGGATGCTTTTTCCCGGCGAGGGCGAAGAATGGTCCTCGACGCGCCCGTGAGCCAAAGCTGACTGAGAGCTTGAGAGGACGCAGGATCCGTGCACGCCCTGCCCTGGCCGAACGGCCCCGGGAAACAGCCTGCTTATTCGAGAAGGGGGACGGACTCTATGGTCGCCTTTGCTGTTTACCCCTGGCTGCGCTTCGGGATCGGAATCCTCACAGGGTGCTGGATCGGAACGGCGCTGGGCATCGGGATGACCCTCATTTTCGCCGGACGGCGGATCAAGGATCTGGAACAAGCCAATGCGGTGCTCCGGACGAAGCTGCGCGTCCGCGACAAGGCGCGGGCAACGGGAACCGGCGGAGGTGGTCCGGTATTGATTGTGCCGCAGAACGTACACCGGCCGGCCAGCGTGCCCCTGGGTCGCGTGGCTTCAGGCCGCTGAAGCCGCCCCCCGCTGCACCGCTGCCTGCGATACGCTGGTGGGGTGCGTCACCAGCTTCTTCTCTCCTGGAGCAGCGGCAAAGACAGCGCGTGGGCTCTGCACCGTCTTCGCCAGCGCGGTGAATTCGCCGTCGCCGGACTGCTCACGACCTTCAATCAGGCCTTCGACCGCGTCGCCATGCACAGCACCCGTCGCGCGCTCGTGGAGGCGCAGGCCCGCGCAGCCGGATTGACTCTGCATGCCGTTCCTCTGCCGTGGCCGTGTTCCAACGAAGCGTATGAGTCTGCCATGCGTGAGGCGTGCGCGACGGCCGTGGCTGCCGGCATCGACACCATGGCTTTCGGCGATCTGTTTCTCGAGGACGTGCGCCGCTATCGCGAGGAACGGCTCGAGGGCACGGGTCTCACTCCGGTCTTTCCGGTGTGGGGGCTGGATACGCATCAGCTTGCCGAGGAGATGATCGCGAGCGGCCTGCGGGCCAGGATCGTTTGCGTCGATCCGAAGAAACTGCCGCGGGAATTTGCCGGCCGCGATTTCGACGCGGATTTCCTTCGCGACCTGCCCGCGGGAGTCGATCCCTGCGGAGAGAACGGCGAGTTTCACAGCTTTGTCTACGCGGGGCCGATGTTTTCCGAGCCCATCGCCATCGAAAGCGGGGAAGTGGTCGAGCGGGATGGATTTGTCTTTGCCGACGTCTTTCTGGC
>DATJTG010000078.1:0-4631 GCA_035503555.1 Acidobacteriaceae bacterium
AATCAGGCCAGGGCCGGCCTTCCGGGGGCGTCCGGCGCCGGATCGGCCTTGTGGAAGTGATAAATCGCGTAGCACCAGATCATCAGCGTCGGGCCCACCCAGAGCGTGACCGGAGAACCCATCTCCGGAATCTTCAGCATCAGGTAGAAAGCCGTGAAATTGATGACGATGAAGAAGAGACGCGCGGCGGCGCCGGCACGCACATAGCAAAAGAGAACAGCGGGCAAAAAGAGCACCTGATCGACGAGGAACGAGTACGGCGATACCAGCGCCGAACCCGCGATAATCATGGCGCCCTCGCGCGACCACTGCCAGTCCTCTCTTCTGCGCGCCCAAATCCACACGGCAATGGCTACGCCCACGATGGCGGGCAAAACCTGCGGCCACAGCGAGTCTGGTGCGGCGAGGACCCGCAGCGTTGAAGCGATGTTTGGGAAATACTGGTTCTCGATGTGCTCGGCGCGCACCGAGACGACATACTGCATCCAGATATGCGGATCGAGAACGGTGGCGATCAGGGAGGCAAAGGCCGTCGCACCCATCCCACCCCAAACGATGCGCCACTCCCGCCGGCGGACAATCTCCAGCAGCAGAATCGCCCAGAAAGGCAGCAGCAGGTGGGGCTTGAGCAGCGTGAGCAGCAGGGCCGCGCCCGCCCAGAATGGCCGTGCCTTTTCGAGGCGGATGAACAAGGCAATGCCGAGGAGGACGAGGATGGTCGACTGTCCGGCCAGAAAACAGTCCACAATCGGGGCAAAGAAAAACACGACGAGAGGAATGCGGGCGCCAATGAGTGGCTGCAGCAGCCAGATCGAGAGCAGCGAGGCTCCGATCATTGCCGCTTCCCAGCCCATGGAGGCCGTATAAACGTTGAACCAGCCAAGCGGCGCCATGAGGAAGATGGTGCACGGCGTATTGCGCAGAACCAGCGGACGCTGGAACACATTGCCCACGCTGTTTTCGAGGATGAGCACCGAATGCGCGTCGTAAGGATTGCCGTGGGTCGCGAGCAGCCGCGCGCCCGCCCAGTAGCTGACGAAATCGCGATTGGTGGACTGCATGCGGGAGGTGGCGGCCAGCAGTCCCAGGGCCACGCCCAGCAGCAGGACGACAGCAACAATGGCCCCGGGCGAGATCTTCTTCGGCGGGCGTCTCTGCGGGGCGCTGATGGTTGGGCCGCTGCTCATGAAAAAGGCCAAAAAGCCGGGGAAATCAGCCTGATTGTATCCCGGGACCAAGGGACTGCAGCCTGCGATTTGCCCCCGTACCTGAATCGTCAGCCGTTTATACTGGTTGTGCTCCCCGTCGCATCGGGAATACGTCCTCATCGCGCCCCCCGGCCGGGCCGGCAGCGCGAGAGCGCTCGCTAAAGAAAAGGCTGTTACCCATCCATGATCCGCTTTCTGCAGAAAGATACCCCGTTCGTTAAGTGGGTATTCATCATCATCATCGGATTCACCTGCATCACGATGGTCATCTTCCTGGTTCCTGGCATTTTCCAGGACTCGTCCACAACCGGTGACACTTACGCCTCCATCCGTTACGGCGGATTGTTCGGGCGATTCCTGCCCGTCGAGGACAAGATCTCGCTGACCGAAGTGAACTCGACGGTGCAGCGCATGGCGCGCGGCCAGCAGATTCCCGACATGCTGATGCCCTTCTACCAGCAGCAGGCTGCGCAGGGGCTGATCCAGCGGCACATCCTCATTGAGGAAGCGCATCGCCTGGGCATCACCGCGACGAACGATGACGTGCGCCGCTACCTGCACACCGGTCCGGTGGGCGCGGTTCTCTTCCCGGACGGCAAGTACATTGGCGACCAGCAGTATGCCGAGTTGATTTCCGACCAGCTGCACGAATCGGTGGAGAAGTTTGAGAGCGACGTGAAGGATGAGATCGTTTCCGACCGGCTGCGCGACCTCGTCACCGGCGGCGTCACGGTTTCCGATGCGGAAGTGCGCGATGCATATGTGAAGCAGGCCACAAAAATCAAGTTCGATTATGCGGTGCTGACCGCCGACGATCTGCGGAAAACGATCAATCCGACCGATACGGAACTGCAGGCCTTCTTCAGGCAGAACGCGGCGAAGTATAAGAACGCGGATCCCGAATCGCGCAAGATCGCCTACATCGCCCTCACCGACAAGGATCTGCCCGGCGGCAAGCCGCAGATCAGCGACGCAGCCGTGCAGCAGTACTACACGCAGAATCAGGCCAATTACCGCGTGGACGCACAGGTGAAGGTTCGCCACATTCTCATCTCGGTCGACCCGAATGCCGGAGCGGCCGCCGACGCAGCGGCGAAAGCCAAGGCGCAGGGCATCCTCGATCAGCTCCGCAAGGACGACGGCAAGGACTTTGCCGATCTGGCGAAGAAGAACTCGGACGACCCGGGCAGCAAGGATCAGGGCGGCGAGCTGGGCTGGCTGAAGCACGGCGCCACGGTGCCGCAGTTCGATCAAACCGCGTTCGCGCAGCAGCCGGGACAGATCTCCGGCCTGGTGCGCACGCAGTATGGCTATCACATCATCCAGACCGAAGAGAAGCAGGAAGCCCACGTCAAGCCTCTCTCCGAGGTGAAGAACTCCATCGTCGACATTCTCACGAAGCAGCGGGAAGCCCAGGCCGAGCAGACGTTCGCGCAGCAGCTGGCCTCCGAGTCGCAGAAGACCTCGCTCGCGCAGGCGGCGGAAGCGCATCACCTCAAGGTGACGACTTCGGACTTTGTCGCGGCGGGTGCGACACTGCCTGGAATGAGCGACAGTTCCAAGTTCCTTGCGGCAGCATTTGCGGCGTCCAAAGGCGGGGCTCCGCAGGTGGCCGACACCGGAGACGGTAGCCAGGCGGTCTTCCAGGTGGAGGACATCAACGCCGCGCACACGCCGACGTTCGATGAATACAAATCGCATGTGCTCGACGACTTCCGCGATCAACAGGTAACGTCGCTTCTGGCCCGCAAGGTGAATGAGCTTGCAGACCGCGCACACGCCGAGGGAGACCTGGCCAAAGCTGCAAAAGAAGTGGGCGCGACCATGAAAACCAGCGACCTGGTGGGACGCGACCAGCAGGTGCCGGACATCGGCTCGCTGGCGACCTCAGCGGCGTCGCTGTTCGACCTGAATGTGGGCCAGATCAGTTCGGCGATCAACAACGGCACCACGGGTGCCGTGGCGAAGATTGTCGAAAAGCAGGCGCCTTCGGCCGACGACGTAGCGAAGAATCTGGAGTCGCAGCGTGAAACTCTGGTGAACCAGCGACGCGAGGAGATGTACGGCGTTTTTGTTACGAACCTGGTCTCAACCTATGAGAAGGCCGGACGCGTGCTGCTGAATCGCAAGATGCAGCGCAACAGTCCGTTCAGCGGCTCGTAAGCCGGATGGGGCCGCATTCCGGCCCCGCGTTTTCGCCGGCGGAGGCTGGAAGCAACCGCTGCGCAGGCCTCCGGAATCTTTCTCAGGGTCGGCGCCTGCGGCACGGCATCGCAATCCCTGGCCGGCGCAAATTGTTGGACGCACTGCCTGGTGGATTGACTTCATGACCCTTGATCGCTCGTCGGGACTTTTGCTGCACATCTCATCCCTGCCGTCTTACGGCGGTATCGGCGACCTTGGGCCGGCGGCCTACGCTTTTGCCGACTTTCTGGCGAGCGCGAAGCAGCGCCTGTGGCAGGTGCTGCCGCTGAGCCCGACGGGCTACGGCAATTCGCCGTACGCGGCGGTTTCGGCGTTCGCCGGCAATCCCCTGCTGCTCTCACTTGAATTGCTGGCTGACCGCGGATGGATCGACACGGAGCGGCTCGAAGGCCTGGCCGGGCGCACGGGCAACGTCGATTTTGAGGCGGTCGCGGCGAAGAAGCTGCCGCTCATCGACGAAGCGGCGCGCGATTTCCTGCGCAATCATTCGGCAGAAGAGTGGTCGCAGTTTCAGGGCTTTTGTCAGGCCAATGGCACCTGGCTGAATGCGTGGGCGGAGTACACGGTGCTGCGCCGCAAATTCAACTACGCCTGCTGGAACGACTGGCCCGAAGAACTGAAGCATCGCAATCCCGCTGCGCTCGACCGTCTGCGCGCCGAACACGGCGAAGACCTGGCTGTTGCCCAGGCGATCCAGTATGCCTTCGGCGAGCAGTGGATCGCGCTGCGCGAATACTGTGCCGCTCGCGACATCCGATTTATCGGGGACGTCGCCATCTTCGTGAACTACGACAGCGCCGATGTCTGGACGCATCCCAACCTGTTCGAACTGAATGAGGACCTGTCGCCGGTACGCGTGGCGGGCGTCCCGCCGGATTATTTCTCCGCGACAGGCCAGCGCTGGGGTAATCCTCTCTATCGCTGGGACGTGATGGAGAGGAACCGATTCGCGTTCTGGGTCGATCGCGTCCGCCGCGCCCGTTTTCTCTACGACATCATCCGGCTTGACCACTTTCGGGGGTTTGAGGCGTACTGGGCCATTCCCGCGGAGGAAGAGACTGCGGTGAACGGCGAGTGGATCAAGGCGCCGGGCGTCGCGCTGTTCGAGCAGCTCGGCCAGAAACTGGGCGAACTGCCCTTCATCGCCGAGGATCTGGGGATGATTACGCCGGAGGTGCACGCACTACGGGATCGATTCGGCTTCCCCGGCATGCGCGT
>DATJTG010000079.1:0-2901 GCA_035503555.1 Acidobacteriaceae bacterium
CGGCGGCCTCGATTCCAGCACGATTCTGCACTACGCCTCAAGCGCGTCATCGTCGCGCCTGCGCACCTTCTCGATTTCATTCAACGGCCACAGCTTCGACGAGACGCCATGGATCAAAGAAGTCGTCGCGCGCTACGGTTCCGAGCACGAGCAGCTGGATCTGAATCCGCAGCTCGACCTCGAAGGCGCGATTCGCGAGCTTTCGTATTACTCTGACGAGCCCAGCGCCGACGCCGGCGCGCTGCCGGTATGGTTTCTCTCGAAGCTCTGCCGCCGGCACGTCACGGTCGCCTTCAGCGGCGAGGGCGCGGACGAGGTTTTCGGCGGCTATCTTACGTATCGCGCCAATCGGATCGCGCAGGCGGTGCGTCGCATGCCGCGCACGGCGATTCGCGCCGCGCTCAAAGCCATGAGCGCGTGGCCGGCCTCGAACGAAAAGATCAGCCTCGAATACAAGATCAAGCGGCTGCTGCAGGGCAGCCTGCTGCCCGCCGAGCAGGCGCATGTCTACTGGAACGGCACCTTCTCCGAAGCCGAAAAGGCCGCGCTCGTCACCCATCCGCTGCCCGGCAGCATGATCGATCTGCTCGCGCCGCTGCAGGCCGCCGTGCCGGGCGACGGCGTCTCGCCCTTCCTCGTGTGGGATCAGCGCAACTACCTGCCCGACGACATCCTCGTAAAGTCGGACCGCATGAGCATGGCGCATTCCATCGAGGTCCGGCCGCCGTTCCTCGACCACCGCATTATCGAGTTCGCGGCCACGCTGCCGACCAGCCTCAAGATTCGGGGCAAGCGCCAGAAGCTGGTGCTGGCGGAGCTGATGCAGCCGCACCTCACGCACTCCATCACGCGCCGCAGCAAGATCGGCTTCGATATCCCAGCGCACGAGTGGTTCCGCGGTCCGCTGCGCTCGCTGCTGATGGAGACCTTGGACTGGGCGCAGTCCGAGCATCCTGACCTGTTTCGCTTTGAGCGTATCTGGGACCTGACGCAGCGGCACATGAGTCGCACCCTCAACGTGGGCTACCACCTCTGGGGCCTGATGACGCTCTTTCTCTGGATGCGCCGCTGGAACATCAGCTCCGCGCCGAGCTTCCAGACGAGAGCCGTGCCGCTCACCGTCGAAACCTAAGCGTTCCGTTCAGGTTCCGGCCGACTGCGCACCGGTCACTGCCCATGGTTCGTCAGCAGGACCTTGCCCCCGCTCGCCATCAGCACCTGGATATTCGCCGCTCCCAGGAGTTGATCGAACCGCGGCATCTGATCCTCTTTTGCGACGAGGTAGTAGCGCTGCGCCTGCGGCCACAGCGTCGCGAGCTTTTCGTCGTTGAGAAACACATCGGGCACATCCGGCGCATTCGATCCGTACTCAAAATTGTTCCAGCGCCCGTTCAGCAGCAGTTCCGGCCGCCCGGTGTACCAGGCGATCGAGGAGAACGTGTAGTAGTGGTGATCGACGATCACCTTGCCCGGCGGACCATCGACGATCCTCGCCGCCAGATCGCGCGAGCCCATCAGGGGATCGAAGCGGATCAGCGCCAGGCGCGCGCCCTGATAGAACACGATCATCATCAGCACCGCCGCCGCGTAGGCTTTCCGGCCCTTCAGGAACAGCGCCCCGAGCGCTCCGATGCCGAAGGCAATCGCCGCCAGCGCCAGCGGCGCGCGCAGGTAAGCGAAGGAATCGAGCGTCAGGTCTTCCATGTGCCCGAGCGACAGCGAATACACCTTCGGATGGCTGGTGAGCGCGGCGGAAATATCGCCCGGCGTCGGCAATTGCCGGTCCGCTACGAGAATCGCGACCGCCGCGATGCAGGCCAGCGCGCAGATCGCGCCGAGGACGTGCGTGCCGATTCGGACAGCTCTGCTTTGCTCCTCGACCATGGCGCAGCCCAGCAGCAGCGCCAGCGCCGGATAGCAGGGCATGGAGTAGTACTCCTGGGTGGTTGAGAACGTGAAGAACACCAGGATGAACCCGATCCAGCACAGCGCGAAGAGCCGCACGCGGCCGGCGCGATCCAGCGGCTTGTAGCCCAGCTTCACCAGAGCGGGAAGATACACGCTCCACGGGAAGATCCAGATCAGGTGGAAGAGCCAGAACCACAGCCGCGGCACGGTGTTGTAATCGCGCGGATAGCGCAGGTTGAGGAAACGCAGCAGTTGCTCGTTGATGAAGTAGAACCACAGGAAGCCGTGATAATGCCCGGGCTCGCTCTTCATCGTCCACGCGAAATAGGGCGGGTTGCGGATGGTTGCCAGAATGTGCCACGGGGCCGCGATCACGATGAAGAGCAGCAGGCTCCACAACGGATGGAGCCGCTTCCACACCGCCCGTGCGAAGAGTTGCCGAGTGAACAGCAAATACAGAAACGCCGCCGCCAGGGGGAACACCACACCCACCAGGCTCTTCAGCAGGAATCCCGCCGCGAGGCTTGCCGAGAAAATGCTGGCCCAGAGAAACGTCCGCGTCTCTAACTCATCCTGTGTGCGCAGAAACGCCCACATCGCCAGCGCGATGGTGAACGTGAGCATCACGTCGGGAATGAGGATGCGCGTAAAGAGCCACAGCCCGATGCACGTGCCCATCACCAGGCCCGCATAGCCGCCCGCGCGCGCGCCGAAAGCCCATCGCCCGAAGCAGGCTGTGAGCCAAACCAGGGCCAATGCCGAAAGCGCGATGGGCAGACGCGCCGACCAGTCGTGAACGCCGAAGACTTTGTACGACCCGGCCATCAGCCAGTACACCAGCGGCGACTTCTCAAAATACTTCACCCCATCGATGCGCGCGGTCACCCAGTCGCCCGAAGTGAGCATGTTGCGGGCGATCTGCGCCTGCACCGCGTCGACATCGTCCATGAGGGAGGGCGGTGAAATCACGCCCGAAAAGAAAATGACACCCGT
>DATJTG010000080.1:0-6814 GCA_035503555.1 Acidobacteriaceae bacterium
ACGTCGGCGGTGTATCCGGAGTGCTCGGCTGGAACGGGGCCGGGCATTGCGCCAGCGAGCGCGGATGAGGATGCGTGCGACAAGAAACGCGATGACGAGCAGGCTGCGAGCAAGGTGAAGGCGAAGATCTTCACGCATCTGCTGTATCGGCACTGGAACGCGTTCACGGGCGACAAGCGCAGCCATTTGTTTCTGGCGTCGGCGGAGGATGGGAGCTTTCGCGATCTGAATCCGGGCGACACGCACGATATTCCGCCATTCTCACTGGGCGAGCCGGATGGGTGGGACTTCTCGCCCGACGGGCGCGAGATCGCGTTTGAGGAGAAGAAGGTTGACGATCCCGCGTTGAGCACCAGCGTGGCACTGTACACGCTGCAGCTTTTCGACGACGCGGGGAATCCGGCGAAGGACGCGCAGCCGGTGAAGATTTCAACGAGCGCGGGGGGGAACTTCACGCCGCGGTATTCGCCGGACGGGAAGTGGATCGCGTGGCGCTCGCAGGCGCGGGCGGGATATGAGAGCGATCGGTTTCGACTGGTGGTTTTCAGCAGAGAAACGGTCAGCGGTGAGGCCGTCAGCGGTAAAGCTGTCAGCGGAAAGACGGTCAGCGGAAAGACGGTCAGCGAAGCGCGGGTTCGGGAGTTGCTGCCGAATTTCGATCGGTGGGTGGATGAGGAGGCTTGGTCGCCGGATTCGAAGGCGATTTATTTCACGGCAGGAGAAGCGGGTGAAGAGCCGGTGTTCGGCGTGAGAGTTGAAGATGGGCAACTGTCACGAATTGTCACCCTCAGTCAGGGCGCAGGCAGCTATAGCGATCTCCACATCATTCGTGACGGGGATACGATCGTCGCATCGCGAGCACAAGTCGATCAGCCGGGCGAGGTTTACAAGCTAGGGCCTTCTCCCGCGATCATCGATCCAAGCACAAGTCAGAAGGCGCTGGCGCAGATGCGGGTTCTCGGAGCTCCGTATGCGAAAAACGCTGGGGCCCTCACTCATCTCAATTCCGCAGTTCTCTCGGAACTTGATCTTGGCAAGCTCGAGTCATTCTGGTTTCCCTCCACCGGAAACGTCAAGGTCGAGGGGTTCATCATTCGGCCGCCGGGGTTTGATGCGTCGAAGAAGTATCCGGTGAAGTTCCTCATTCATGGTGGGCCGCAGGGGGAGTGGGGCGATTCGTGGTCGTACCGGTGGAATCCCGAGTTGTTTGCGGCCAACGGCTATGTCGTCGTCATGATCAATCCCGGTGGCTCCACAGGCTACGGACAGGCCTTCATCGACCGCGTGAATGGCGACTGGGGCGGACGGCCGTTCATCGACCTGATGCGCGGGCTCGACTACGCCGAACAGCACTATCCGTTCATCGACAAGAACCGCGAGTGCGCGCTGGGCGCGAGCTACGGCGGCTACATGGCCGACTGGATCCTGGGGCACACCGACCGCTTCAAGTGCATCGTGAGCCACGACGGCATGTTCAATACCGAGTCGGCGTACGGGACGACCGACGAGCTGTGGTTCAACGAGTGGGAGTTCAAGGGCACGCCGTGGACGAATCCCGCAATGTACAGGCGGTGGTCGCCGATGCTGGCGGAGACGCACTTCAGGACGCCGACGCTGGTGGTGCACTCGCAGCTCGACTATCGGCTCGACGTGTCAGAGGGGTATCAGCTGTTCGACACGCTGCAGCGGATGAAGGTGCCCTCGAAGATGCTGTATTTTCCCGATGAGGGGCACTGGGTGCTGAAGCCGCAGAACTCGCAGCTCTGGTACAAGACGGTAAATGACTGGGTGGATGAGTGGACCGGCCAGGGCGCAGGCAAAGGGCAATAGGCAACACCGTGCAAATCCAGAGGTCGCTCTTTTGACGAATGCGCGTCGATGGGGCACGCTGCTGGCGTGCGGCGGGTTAGTGGCTGGGCTGGGCCTGCTTTGCGCGGCTGCGACGCCGCAGCAGGCAAGCGAGCCGGCGACACCACGGCACGCGCCTCCGCCGGCGAGCGCGTATGCAGGCGATGCCGCCTGCGCGGAATGTCACGCCAAAGAAGCGCGAACGTATGAGGAGACGGCGCACGCGCACGACTCGAGCGTTGCCGACCGGAAGACCATCCTCGGCGACTTCACGCCGGGGAAGAATGCGCTGCCGACCGCGCAGCCCAACGTCATTCTGGCGATGATCGATGCGCCCGACGGCTTTTATCAGAGTGCCGTCAACATTTCCGATCCGCAAAACCTGAGCGGCGAGGCGCAGCGGTTCGATATTGTGATCGGCTCGGGCCGGCGCGGGCAGACCTACCTCTACTGGAAGGGGAATCAGCTGTTCGAGCTGCCGGTGTCGTACTGGTCGCCGACGCATGAGTGGGTGATGAGCCCGGGCTACAACGACGGGATGCCGCACTTCGATCGCCCGGTGCCTCCGCGGTGCATGGAGTGCCATGCGAGCTATTTCGAGGCGCCGGCGCCGAGCGGGTCGGACGCATCCGCGGCGCCCCTCAATGCCTATCGCAAGGACAATCTGGTGCTGGGAATTGGGTGCGAGCGATGCCATGGGCCGGGGGCGGAACATGTGGCGCGTGAGAAGAGCGCGCATCCGCCCGCGGCGGGCAGCGCGCAGATCGCGATCGTCAATCCAGCCCGGCTCTCGCGCGACCGGTCGCTGGATGTGTGCGGGGTGTGCCACGCCGGCGCGGGTCCGCCGATTGGGCCGTCGCTGGCGTTTCAACCGGGCGACGTGCTGGCGAACTATGTTAAGGCCACGGTTCCCGCGGAAGGAGCGCCAGTCGATGTGCATGGGAACCAAGTCTCGGCGCTCGAACGGAGCAAGTGCTTTACGTCAGGAAAGCTGACGTGCGCCACGCGCCACAACGTGCACGAGAAGCAGCAGGACGCAGCGGCCTTCTCAGCGAAGTGTCTGACGTGCCATGAGCCGCGCGCGTGTCCGAAGTTCAGGACGATGGGCGCGGCGATTCGCACGCAGTGCATCGGCTGCCACATGCCCGAGGGCCAGTCGCAACTGATCACGGGTGAACGCAGCGACGTGATGCTGCGCGCGCAGCTGCGCACGCATCGGATCGCGATCTATCCCGCCGCGGCGGCAACCGTACAATGAGGCGACAGGAAACCGAATGATTGCGCATTTGCGAGGGCGGCTTTTTGCAAAACAGCCAGGGCAGGCGATTGTGGAGGCCGGCGGCGTGGGCTATGACGTGACGATCAGCGTGCCCACGTTCACGGCGCTGCCGACCGAGGGCGGCGAAGTGTCGCTCTACATCTACACGCAGGTGCGCGAGGACACGCTGGCGCTGTACGGATTCCTGGAGCGCGACGAGAAGCGGTTGTTCGAACGGCTCATCACCGTCTCGGGCGTGGGGCCGAAGCTGGCGGTCACGATTCTGAGCGGGCTGAATCCCGAGCGGACGGTTGCGGCCATTCGCGCGCAGGATCATGCGACGCTGACGCGGATTCCTGGGGTTGGGAAAAAACTGGCCGAGCGGCTGGTGGTGGAGCTGAAGGAGAAGCTCGAAGACTTCGCGGTTGCAGCTCCCGTGCCGGGCGTGACGGCTCCCGCGGCCGAGGATGTGCTGTCGGCTCTGGTGAACCTCGGCTATCAGCGGCCGGCGGCGCAGAAGGCGATTGAGACGGCTGCCGAGAAGGACAAGGCGGCGGGCGAGGGGTTCGACGCGCTGTTCCGGGCGGCCCTCAAGGTGATCCGTTAGCCCCTCTGTTCACGGATTTTTCTTCGGGCCCTCGGCAAATGATTGAATCTGCGGCAGATCGAGGGTAATACCCTGCGGGTATTACCCTGTTTTTCCCGGAAATGACAGGTGCTCCGGTCAGATTGTGGCGGTCGAACCGCCTGAGCGAGGGTACGGAGTTGGGAGCGCTGCTCCAAGTGCGATGCCCGCGGTTCGTGGGTCCTGCCGCAGAAATTTGTGGCCGGGGGTCGGCAAACCTATGATTCTGCGATCCATCGAGGGTAATACCCTGCGGGTATTACCCTGTTTCGCCCGGTACTCTCCGGAAGGAGGCTTCCTGGGAACGGGCGAGCCACGGTGCGGGCTTGCGGTGCTCGATGTCAAAGAACGATCGCACAGACCTGAGCCAGGCGGCAGCCAGTTGGCAGCAAGAGAAAAGCCCTGCTCCAAAGAACAGGGCTTGCCTCCTTTTCAGGATAGGTAATGCGGAGAATTGAAGGCAAGGTAAATCGGGTGCGCGGGCAGCCGGAGGTAACGGTACGGGGGTCATGGAGCGACCTGGCTGCTCACGCTCCGTGCTGCGCCGGGCAAGTTAGCTTGTGATGCGCAGCAGGTGGTAATTCTTCTTGCCGGTGCGGAGGAGAATCGCGCGTGGCCACTTGAGATGGTCGCTCGTAATCTTTGCCGTTTGGACCTGGCGTTCATTGTTGAGATAAACGCCGCCGCCTTCGATGAGCTTGCGCGCCGAGCCCTTGCTTTCCGCGAGCTTTGTGCGCACCATCAGGTCGACCAGGGTGATTCCGGCTGCGAGCTCCGATTGGGGAAGATCGGTGATCGGGACTTCGCGTGCCAGCAACGCGATGGTTTCCGGTGTCGGGGCTTCATCGGAAGCGGAGAAGAGGATTCGGGTCGCCGCTTCCACGCTGCGCACCGCGTCCTCGCCGTGGACGATGGTCGTACATTCGGTTGCCAGGACGCGCTGGGCCTCGCGAGCTTCGGGGCTGCGCAGCGCTTCGGCCTCGAGGGCCTCGATACGTTCCCGATCAAGAAACGTGAAGAGGCGGAGGAAGCGGCCGACGTCGGCATCCGCCGTCTGCAGCCAGTATTGGTACATCTGATAGGGGCTGGTGCGAGCGGCGTCGAGCCACACGGCTCCCTCTTCGGTCTTGCCGAACTTCTTTCCTGAAGACGTGGTGAGGAGCGGGAAGGTGATGCCTTCGGCGGACTTTCCCAGGATCCGCCGGATGAGGTCTTTGCCGGAAAGGATGTTGCCCCACTGGTCGCTTCCGCCCATTTGCACCGTGCAATCGAAGTGCCGGCACAAATAGAGAAAGTCATAGGCCTGGAGCAGCATGTAGCTGAACTCAGTGAAGGAGATGCCCTGATCGCGTTCCTCGAGACGCACGCGCACCGAGTCGCGGCGGATCATCTCGTTGACGGAGAAATGCTTGCCGATCTCGCGCAGGAACTCGACGAGATTCAGCTGCAGCAGCCAGTCGGCATTGTTAAGGAGCAGCGCGCGGTCATCGGAGGAGATGTCGAAGAAACGGCTGAGCTGGGTGCGGATGGCGGCGGCATTTTGCTCCGCGATCTCGGCGGTGAGCAGCGTGCGTTCGAGGGATTTGCCGCTGGGGTCACCGATGAGGCCGGTTCCACCGCCGACGAGGACCAGGGGCCGATGGCCGTGACGCTGGACGTGCGCGAGGCCCATGACCGGAATCAGGCTGCCGAGGTGGAGACTATCGGCGGTGGGATCGAATCCGACGTAGATCGTACGGCGGGTCTCGTTGAGCCACGCGTCGAGGTCATCGCTGGTCGTCGCCTCGAGAAAGCCGCGCCACCGCAGTTCTTCGAGAAGGGAGCTTTTGGGGCTGTTTGCGGGCGACGAATCGGTCATGAATTCTTATTTTCCCATAGGGGAGGTGGCCGCCGAAGCGTGGGATGCGATGCGGGGAAGCGCGGAGGCACGCGGCGTCGCTGGCCGGCTTCTTACCAGCCGAAGGCGTCGGGGATGAGCTCGAAGGCGGGCGGCTTGCCGGATTCGAAGTAGATGGAGAGGACGTCGAAGCGGGCGGGGACATCGCGGTTGGGCAACTGGCGCATGTAGTGGCGGGCGAGGCGGCGGAGGATGCGGCGCTTGTCCTCGTCGACGGCGAGGTATGCGGGGGCGACGGCGCGGGTGGTGCGCGTCTTGACTTCGACGAAGCAGAGTGTGGGTTGGTTTTGGAGATTATGCTGCCAGGCGATGAGGTCGAGATCGCCGCGGGCGCGGGAGGAGCGCCAGCCACGGGCGACGATGGTGTATCCATGATGCTGGAGCCAGAAGAAGGCAGCGCGCTCGCCGCGTGCTCCGGTGACGAGGTGCGGGGCGCGGTCGGGCTGACGGAGGGCACCGTAACGATGGAGAGCCTCGACTGCGGATTCGAGCAGGCGGAGGCGGAGTTGGCGGAGGCGGGACACTGGAATGATTGTTCAGCGGGCGGCGCGCGGCGACAAGGCACGAAGGTCACCTGAACAGGGAACGGGGAACGGCGGCGATCGCGATCGCGGTGCAAAGTTTCGTCTAGCGAAGGAACAGCAGATACACGCCCATGCCGACGCCGACTACGGCGAGGAGGGCGGCGAGAGAGACGGCCTGCCAGGCGATGCGGCCGGGGATCCACGAGCCGGTGCGCAGCTCGCGCGTGGTGCGAACGTGATGGGCGATGGCCGCGACGTTGACGAGGACGCCAAGAGCGACGAACGCGACGCCTGAATCGACGGTGAGACCGGTGTGGTGCGGGGTGGCGTGCTGGTTGGTTTGAAACTCGCGGAGAAAGAGGCCGAAGCGAGCGAGGGCGAAGCCGACGCCCATGAGGCCGAGTCCGGTGCGAATCCAGGCGAGGAAGGTGCGCTCGGCGGCGAAGTAGGTGCGCGGGTCGTCGAGCTCGGTGGGCATCGCACCTTAGGATGCAGGTGATCGAGGCCGACGCGCAAGCGCGAGACTGCGATCACGAGCGACAAAGGCAAATGGCGAGCCGGAGCTCGCCATTTGACCTTGTTGACTTTCTGAAATTGGTTGCGTCTTACAGAGGCTGCACGTCAGCTGCCTGCCAGCCCTTCGGCCCCTTCACGACGTTGAA
>DATJTG010000081.1:0-16201 GCA_035503555.1 Acidobacteriaceae bacterium
AATTCAAGAGACCCGAGCGATCGGTACGGCTCGGGGATGGGCGCCCAGACGAACATCGTCGCCTTCGGGCTGGCCACTTCCCATCCGGCCTTGTTGAGTCCCACGACGAGCGCGTCGCGGCGGCTGTGGTAGTTGTCGCGAATCTCCGCGACGCACTCCTGCGGGCCTTCGAGCGCGAGGATCGACGCGACCTGGATGGGCGTGAAGGTTCCGTAATCGAAGTAGGACTTGAGGCGCGCCAGCGCGGCAACCAACTCGGGATTGCCGACCATGAAGCCGACACGCCATCCCGGCATGTTGTAGCTCTTCGAGAGCGTGAAGAACTCGACGGCGATGTCTTTGGCGCCGGGCACTTCGAGGATCGAAGGTGCGCGGTATCCGTCGAAGACGATGTCGGCGTAGGCAAGGTCGTGAACGATCCAGATCTCGTGCTGCTTGCACAGTTCCACCACGCGCGTGAAGAACGCCAGGTCGACACACTGCGTGGTGGGGTTCGCGGGGAAGTTGAGGATGAGCATCTTCGGCCGGGGCACCATGAGCGGGATGGCGGTTTCGAGCTCGGCCAGGAAGTCGCTCGCCGAGTGGATGGGCACACTGCGGATGGTGGCTCCGGCGATGACCGGTCCGTAGATGTGGATGGGGTAGCTGGGATTGGGAACGAGCACGACGTCGCCCTGGTCCATGGTGGCGAGGCAGAGGTGCGCGATGCCCTCTTTGGAGCCGATGGTGACGATGGCCTCGGTGTCGGGATTGATCGCGACGTTGTAGCGCTGCGCGTACCAGTTCGAGATGGCGCGGCGCAGGCGGGGAATGCCCTTCGATAGCGAGTAGCGATGCGTTTCCGGCCGGCGCGCGGCCTCGATCATCTTCTCGACGATGTGCTGCGGAGTGGCCCCGTCGGGATTGCCCATGCCGAAGTCGATGATGTCTTCGCCGCGCCGGCGCGCGGCGGCCTTCAGCTCGCCGGTGATGTTGAAGACGTAGGCGGGCAGGCGCTTGATGCGGGAAAAGTCGTGCACAGGGTCCTCTTGAAAGTTTTGTTGCCTCTTTTAGGTTCAGCCAGATGCGAAGGGAATGCAATGGATGCGTGGAATTTTGCGGTTACGAGTACGATTATTGGCGAAGAGGGCACCGGGAATCCATGACCAGGCGCTGGAAGTTGCGGGTAGTTTCAATCGCGGCAGGTTTCTTGTTGGCGGCGTGCGGATCGGCGGCACGAGCACAATCCGGCTTGCTGCTGGGAATGGCCGGCGGTTGTGACAATAGCGATGAGCCCTGCGCCGTGCCCAATCACACACTATGGATTGCGCCGCACCACGGGACCGTGCAGATCATGGAAATCCCCGACCTGATCGTGCCGCGGCAAGACGGGTTCTGGCGTGTGGGGGTGCGGACCTACTGCGATGCCGTCGAATCAGATGACGATGATAGCCACGATGGGCCTGTGTTTGACGATACCTGGTTTGCCGGGCGGGTGAGCGAGCGGCCCGTGGCGCAAGACCTGGAGAATGGCGCGGCGGAGGGACTGACCACTTGCCCGAAAGACGTGAAGGTCGACGATTCCTGTGGCGCTGAAAGCCTCGCGGTAGCGTTCGTGAACGGTGAATACATTTCGTTTACCGGACAGGGAGAGCAAGATTGTGGGGGAGCCCATCCGGGCGCCGGCGCTACCGGGGTTGTTGGACGGTATGACGATTACTATCTTTCCCCCATCACCTACAGCGCTATGGAGGGACGGGGTGCCAGCGACACATTCCAGGACGCCGGGGCGCTCGCGCAGATAGAGAATCGGGTCGGATATCCCGAGGAAAGTGGAACGCTGAAACAACTGCGCGAGAAGTATCCCACGTGGGACCGCATGACCGTCCGGGAGAAGCTGGCTGCTCTTGAGGCAACGGTCGACGATTTCTGCGGCGGAGAGATGAACGAGCAGTATTGGTATTTCGAGCGGGAACAAGGAAAGTGGGCAGCTCATAGCACGGTCGGTCTGCCTCACGTCTGCGGAGACTTCCTGCCTTTCGATTTGCCATTCCATCCCCCGTTTGCCACATCTTTTACGGGCCCAATCAGCTTGGATAACATCCGGAGACTCGTGCCGGACGCCTACGACGCAATCTGGTCGCCGAAGAGGGAAATGGTGGCTGTGCTGGTGGGGCTGAATAAGCCGTCCGGAGCGAAAGGCCCGCTTCACACATCTCTGCAGGTCTTCCTTCCGCATGGGCAGGACCTGGGTAAGCCCATCTCGACACTGGCGACCGGAACGTCAATCGGGCCGGTCATGGCTGAATGGGCCACCGGCCCCAGCGTAGCGCGTTGGTCCGCGGAGTTGACGAAAATCAAGGCCCAGGGAGTGGTGCAGCCACGGCTGTTCACAAAGTGATCGCCGGCGCAGAAGTGAACGCGTCCAGCGCGAACTGGACCGCAGCGGGCGGCCATCCGGGATGGCAATTTGCTACCGAGTGGTTACTAAAGGGTGGAAATTCGATGGTTACATTCGTTTTTTTATCGACGATAATGAAACGAATCTCCTCCCAACCCTGCTCGATGACGCGATTTCCACGGCTGATAAAGCAATGCGGCTTCGCCGGAGTGCTCCTCCTCCTGCCCGTCTTAGCGATGGGACAGGAAGGATCTGCGCCTCCGCCGCTCACCAGCATCGCCGCGGTGCGCGCGCTGAGCCCGGCGGCGGCGGCCAAAGGCCTGCCGGTTCGGGTTACGGGAGTCGTCACGTACGCCAATCCCGCCGAAAACGACCTGTTCATCCAGAACGACAGCGGCTGGATTTACGTGCAGCCGGATCAGCGGTACTCTCTGACGCCGGGCATGCGCGTGACGGTGGACGGCAAGACCGGAGCGAGCTACAGCACTCAGATCTCGGCCACGTCGGTTCGCGTCACCGGCCACGATGCTTTGCCGCAGCCGGTCTTTCTCGATTACAGCCAGGCGGTGGAGCGGGAGAACGACTGCCGCTACGCGACTCTGGAGGGCGTGGTGCGGTCGGCGACCTACCAGACGACGCAGGGATCGAGCCTCTATTTGCTGAGAACGGAAGTCAACGGACGGATGGTGGATGTAGTCGTGGAGGACTATCCGGATTTTTCGCCCGACCGCCTGCTCGACGCGACCGTGCGGGTGACGGGCGCGCTGGGCGGCACCTTCGATTCGACCAATGATCGCATTGTGGGGCTGCGGCTCAACGTAGCGAGCAGCAACTCGGTCGAGGTTGTCGCGCCCGGGGCCGAGGCGGCAGGGCGCCATCCGATTCCGCTGGCGGCGCTGCTGAATTCGAATGAAATCCTGAGAGACCGGCATCGCGTCTTCACCACGGGCGTGGTCACGCTTTACGATCCCGGCGAAATGATTGTGGTCCAGGACGGCACGACGAGCCTGCTGGTGCGCACGCGGCAGATGGATCCGGTGAAGATCGGGCAGCCGGTGGAAGTGACCGGATTCCTGACGACGGTCGATGGCGTGGCAGAACTCGATCCCGGACAGTTTCGCGTTCTGCCCGGCGAGAAGCCGGTAGCGCCGCACGATGTCACTTTCGCCGATGCGATGACCGGGCTTTACGCGGAACGCCTCGTGTCGATTGAGGGTGAGGTGATCTCGCAGACGCGGGAGAGCCACATGGACACGCTGATCCTGCGGAGCGGCGATCAGGTGTTCGAGGCGGTGTACCGCAAGCCTGCGGGCGTACCCGATCCATTTCCGAACTACGACCGGGGCGCGCGGATCCGCGCCACGGGCGTTTGCCTTGTGCACCTGCGCGGCTTCTGGGGCGCGGTGGAGAGCTTCCAGATTCACCTCCGCTCGCCCGAAGACGTCATCATCGTCGAGCAGGCGTCGTGGTTCACGCTGGAAAATCTCTTCTATCTGATTTCCGCCCTGTTCGCGGTATTGCTGATCGCCGTGGCGTGGGGCATGGGCATGCGCCGCAAGGTGCTGGTGCACGAGCAGGCCCAGCGGCTGCGCAGCGAGCAGGAAGCGGCGCGCATGGCAACGATGGCGCGGCTGGAGCAGCAGCGCAGCCACATTCTGGAACTGATGAACAGCTTCCAGCCGCTGCCGATTGTGATTTCGGCCATTCAGGCCTATGCCGATCACATGTGGCCGGAGAGCATTGGGTACTGCCATGTGCTGGTGAGCCGGAAGCTCGTGCTGATGACGCGGTCGCACCTGCCGGAGCCGCTGCTGGCGCGGCTCGACACCGTCGATCCGTCGCACAGCAACGAGGCCTGTGCGGAAGTGGTCAGGAGCCACGCTCCGGTGGGGCCTTCGCCTTCGCGCAACGCCTGGTCGCGGCCGATTCTCTCGAGCCGCGGCGAGATTCTGGGCACCATGACGTTTGAAGGCCGTCACGGGCGGCCGCTGGATCTGAAGGCGGAAGCCTTCGAGTTCGGATGCAACCTCGCGGCGATCGCCATCGATAACCGCCGCCTGTATGAGGACGTGCTGCACCGCTCGGAGCACGACCAGCTGACCGGCCTCGCCAACCGGGCTCTGGTCGATCGCAAGCTCGAGGATGCGCTGGCGCAGGCGCACGCCACCAAGCGCTGCGCGGCCGTTCTGTATCTCGATCTGGACGGCTTCAAGAGCGTGAACGACACCTACACGCACCGCATTGGCGACGCGTATCTTGTTGAAGTGGCCCAGCGCTTCCGGGGGTGTCTGCGCGACTGCGACACGCTGGGACGCGTGGGCGGCGACGAATTCATCGCAGTGCTCACGGATCTGGCGAAGCCGGAGATCGCGCGCACCGTCGCGGAACGCCTGGTGCGGGCCATGGACGAACCGTTCCGCATTGAAGAGCACAGCATTCGCCGCGCCGTGAGCGTGGGCATCGCGCATTATCCGTCGCCCACCGGCAGCGCCCTCAACATCACGCAGATGGCCGATCATGCAATGTACGCGGCCAAGCGCGCCGGGGGCAATCGGATCGCCGGCGCCGACGAAGAAACGCTGCCCAGCGGGTCGGCCGTCGTTCTGTAGGAACTCCGCAGCGAACCGGAAAAAATCAGCAGCGTACGATTTTGTCTGACGCGAGGCCGCGCGTAGCGTTGCGCGTGTCGATCACCAGTTGGGCGTCCTCGACGATGCGCGGGAAGTCGTACGAGGAGTGATCGGTGACGATCAGGACGCAGTCGTAATCCGCGATCGTTTCCAGCGGCGCGCAGTCCATGTTCAGGTCGTAGTGGCGGCCGCGGCCGACGTGCGCAAAGTAAGGGTCGTTGTACGCCACCTGTGCCCCCCTGCGGCGCAGCAGTTCGATGATGGTGAGCGCGGGCGATTCGCGCAGATCGTCGATGTCGCGCTTATAGGCGACCCCGAGGATCAGGATCCGGGAGTCCTTGAGCGGTTTGCGATGGCCGTTCAGCGCCTCAGACGTCTTTTCCACGACGTAGTAGGGCATGCGTGTGTTGATTTCGCCGGCCAGCTCGATGAAGCGGGTATGGAAATCGAACTGCCTCGCCTTCCACGAAAGGTAGAAGGGATCGATGGGGATGCAGTGGCCGCCCAGGCCGGGACCGGGGTAGAAGGCCTGGAATCCGAAAGGCTTGGTTTTGGCGGCATCGATCACTTCGAAAATGTCGATACCCATGCGCTCGCAGAGTTGCTTCAGTTCATTGACCAGAGCGATATTGACGCAACGGTAAATGTTCTCGAGCAGTTTCGTCATCTCCGCTGCCGCCGGGCTGGAGACGGGGATGGTGCGGTTGAAGATGCTGCCGTAGAGGGCGGAGGCAAGGTCGCGGGAAACGGGTCCGACGCCGCCGATGACCTTGGGGATATCGCGGCGGGCGACGGTGTCGTTGCCCGGATCTTCGCGCTCGGGCGAGAAAGCAACGTAGAAGCCGGGCGCTTCGGCGGTGCCCGATTCGGCGCGAAGGCCTCCCGGGTTGCCGGATTCGAGCCGCGGGATGAGCAGTTCTTCCGTCGTACCGGGGTAGGTTGTGCTCTCGAGAATGATGAGCTGACCGGCACGCAAATGCGGAGCGATGGCCTCTGCGGTGCCGGTGATGTAGCTCAGGTCGGGCTCGTGGAATTCGTCGAGCGGAGTGGGCACGCAGATGATGACCGCGTCCATGCCGCCAATGGCCGCGTAGTCGCTCGTGGCGGAGAATCCGCGTTGCCGGGCTGACTGAATCTCGGTCGCAGGGATTCTCACGATGTACGACCCGCCGCCGTTCAGCGCGGCTACTTTTTTCGGGTCGATGTCGAATCCCGTGACGGGGAAGCCCTGTTCGCTGAACAGGAGGGCCAGGGGCAGTCCCACGTAGCCCATGCCGACGATGCCGATGCGGGCGCTGCGCGAGGCAATGCGCGCTTTCAATTGCGTCGATGATTCCTGCGAAGAAGACATACCGTACGCGGGTTCTCGCTTTTCTGGGACTCGAGCCTCTGGTCCCCTGATTTTACGGCTTCGGCTCCGCATGCCAGAAGCTAGTGGAGGTTGGTCCCGCTCTCCTCTGTTACAGCGGCGAGAAAGTCGGAAAGGATACGGATGCGCGGTTCGGCCAGGCGATGTGTCGATTCGAGCAGAATTTTGCGCGGGAGATCGTCGAGAGCGCGGCGCAACGCGGCCACGGCCTCGGTGAAACGGGGAAACCGCGTGTCACGGCCCACTTTGCTCACGGTGCGGAGGATTCCGATAGCGCCGAGCTGCTCGAGGATGTCGGCGTCGCGCAGGATGGTCGCTTCGATGGTTGCGGGATCGTCTTTGGGCTGATGCTGGCGGATGCAATCGAGGACGGCGGCAATTTTTTCCTCTGGAAAACCGGCCTCGCGCAGGATCGTGGGTGCATGGGCGCAGGCGTAAGCCACGTGATCCCAACGGCTGAGCGCCTCGGGATCTTCAGGGCGGTTACCCACAAAGACGCCGAGATCGTGAAGCCAGGCGGCGGCGCAGACCACGTCGCGATCGTAGTGGAGACCGGCGCCGACGAGTTCCGTGAGCGCATGGAGGCGCGGCTGATGGCCGAATTTGTCTCCTGGCCGGGCCTGTTCCAAAATGACCCGGTGTAAATCCTGGAGGTAATGGCTTCTCATAGATTGTTGTGCAAAACTGCTGCCTGACGCGATTAATGTGTCACATCAGGGTATGAAAACGGTGACAATTTCCTGAGCGGCCGAAGGATTTGACACCGTGACTGTGACGAACTAGCATCAGGGTCCGTTAAGCTCTCGAGATTCGCGCATCCGGGGTCGAGGCAGCCCCGCAAACCGCTCCCGCGTCCTGCCCAATTGTGCTCCGGCGCCTGTGGAGTACTAAGGAACGGGGGCCCCAGCAGGGGTATTCAAAAAATATACATGCACGGCAGCCGCGAACTGTTGTATGTTGCTAATTAATAGAAGGCGATTGGTCATGGGTCTCTGCCTCGGCTCTGCTCGTTCCTTGACAGCAGCGGAAGTTCGGCAAAGAAGTCCGGTAACCGCGTTCCAGTCGGCACCTTTTGCTCTGCAATAATTTCTCTATGCAATCCTGCTGAGTCGTAATTCTGCCAAGTTCCTGACGGACGCCAGAGGTGTCAGCGAAAGGTTTCCAGTTTTCGGGCGCAGCTTCAGCCTGGGTGATTCGGATGGCCACATCGGAATACATAAGGAACGGCAGCACCGCAAACAAGGTGCACCACTCCGTGTCGCACCTTCCGGCTGCGACGCGAAGCGCCTCCATCGGTCCGGCGACGGCCACAGCGGCGGTGCTGGCTCTGAACGATCTGCTGATGATGGCGCTGGCATTCGGCGCCGCCCTCGTTCTGCGGACGATGGTCGTTTACCGGTTTTATCCCGTCCTGAGCAAAGCCCACACGTATTGGATTCATTCCGTGGAACTGGCCTACCTGGGCTGGTTCATGCTGGCATTTATTCTCGTGGCGCGGCGTTACGGCCTCTACGCTCCGATCGCCGGCAGCACCGCCGGCCATGAGCTGCGGCTGGTGGTGCAGGCCTGCCTGAATGCCGGCCTGCTGCTGTGCGGCACCCTCTACCTGTTTCGGGCGGTCGAGGTTTCCCGAATTCTCGTGATGCTGCTGGTTGCGTCGTCGGCGGTGACGCTCTCTGTGCGGCGCGCGATCGGACGGCTCGCCCGGTACCGGCAGTTTGCGCAGGGAATCGAACTGCGGAACGTGGTCATTCTCGGCACCAATCAGCTGAGCCTGGCTCTGAGCCGGCATCTGCAGCAGCACATTCGGCTGGGATACCGATTCGTTGGGTTCGTAAGCGCTACGGGAGCGACCCTGAGTCCCGAAATCGTACCGGACCAGGTCCTCGGCGGCGTCGACAAGATTCGCCAGCTCACACGGCTGCACTTTGTAGACGAAGTGGTGATCGGGGAATTCTGTCCGACCGAGCAGGCGATTCGGCTCCTCGAAGATGCTCGCGAACTCGGCATCGATGTCCGCGCCATTGCCGGCTACTACGGCGAGCTCACCGCGAACGCTCCGGTGGAATATCTGGGGATCTTCCCCATGTCGGCGCTGCATCGCAGCGAGCCGCGGGTGGTGGGGCTGTTCTTCAAGCGCATCGTCGACATCGTGCTCTCGCTCGGAGCCCTGATTGCCGCCGCCCCGCTGATGACTGCGATCGCGCTGGCAGTGAAGCTCGACAGCCCCGGACCGGTGTTTTACGTTTCCGAGCGCATCGGCAAGCGAGGCCGCGTATTCCGCTGCGTCAAGTACCGCACCATGGTGAGAAACGCCGAGGCGATGAAAAAAGATCTTGCCGCCCAGAACGAGCGCGACGAAATCCTCTTCAAGATGCGCAACGACCCGCGCATTACGCGCCTGGGCCGCTTCCTGCGCAAGTACAGCCTCGACGAGCTTCCGCAGTTCCTGAACGTGCTGCGCGGCGAAATGAGCATTGTCGGCCCAAGGCCGCCGATCGCTTCCGAAGTGGAAAAGTACGAACTGGAGCACTTCCGCCGGCTGGAGGTGATGCCGGGCCTGACCGGTCTCTGGCAGGTGCAGGCGCGCCACGATCCTTCGTTCGCCAGGTACATCGAACTCGATACCGCCTACGTCGAGAACTGGAGCCTCTGGCTCGACCTGAAAATTCTGGCGCGCACCGCCGATGTGGTTCTGCGCGGTACGGGCTCGTAAGGGTTCGCGAAGCCTGTGGCTCCTGAGCGCCGGAGAGATCCGGCGCTTTCCATTTTTCGCGAACTGCTCGCGCCAGGATGTGCGAGCCGCCTCTGCCCTTGCCATTCCGGTCAATCTGAAGCAGACTGAATCGCGGGTTTTTGCGTGATCGCCGATGTCGTGGAATCGATGGCGCAGCGCGTGGGCTCCTGATCTCGTGGAGGGAATGTTGAGCGATCTAAAGCGCAGGAGTTGCGCCCTGGCAGCAGGGGCGTTGCTGATGGCAGGCATGACACAGGCAGTTTTCGCGCAGGAACAGAGGAGACCCGACGAGGCGCGCGCGGCCGACGCAGCCAAGCCAGACGCCGGCAAGAATGAAAACCAGGCGCCGGTTCCTCCCGAAAAGAAATCGGAAACGCATCACGATCTGAATCTGGACGGCAAAACACTGCACTACACGGCGACGGCGGGCACGCTGATCATTCGCGACGGCGAAGACGATCATCCCTACGGCAGCATTTTCTCCGTCGCCTATACGCTCGACGGCGCCGACCCCAATACGCGGCCCGTCACGTTCCTCTACAACGGAGGACCGGGATCGGCGACCATCTGGCTCCACATGGGATCGGTGGGGCCGGTCCGCGTGGTGACCGACAGCCCGAAGGCCACAGGGCCCGCGCCCTATCAGATCGTCCCCAACCAGTACAGCCTGCTCGACAAGACCGACCTCGTCTTCATCGATGCCCCGCTCACCGGCTTTTCACGCGCGGTGGGCAAGGGAACGGCCAAAGACTTTACCGGCGTCGACCAGGATCTGAAGGCGTTCACAAAATTCATCCAGCGCTGGGTGACGGTCAACAATCGCTGGAACTCGCCCAAGTACCTCTTCGGCGAATCGTACGGCACCACGCGCTCCGCGGGCCTCGCCGATTCGCTGCAGGGAGGAGGCATCTCGCTGAACGGCGTGATCCTGCTCTCGTCGATCCTGAACTACAACGTGGAAGGTCCGGGACTCGATGCCACGTTCGTTGGAAATCTGCCGTCGTACGCCGCCATCGCCTGGTACCACAACAAGCTTGCGAACAAACCTGCCGACATCAAGGCATTTCTTGGCGAGGTCCGGACCTTCGCGCGCGGCGAGTACGCCGATGCGCTGTGGCAGGGCGATGCGCTGCCGCCGTCGCAGTTCGACGCGGTCGCAGCCAAAGTCGCGCAGTATACGGGACTGCCGGTCGACTACGTGAAGGAAGCGAAGCTGCGCATCAGTCCGACGCGCTTTCGCAAGGAGTTGCTGCGCGACGAGGGTGACATTCTCGGCCGGTATGACGCGCGCTTTGAGGGAACGGATGTCGACAACGCCGGTGAAATGCCGGGTTACGATCCGTCGGACACGGGCATCTCCGGAGCCTTCATCGCGGCGTTCCACGACTACCTGACGAATCAGCTGAAATACGACACGAACGACGAATACCGGCCCTCGGCGGGCAGCATCGGCGAGTGGGACTGGCACCATCGTCCGCCGGGCGGGGGATTCCGCGGCTTCGGCCGCGATGAAACGCAGCCGGACGTGATCGACGATCTGGCGGATGCGATGCGCAAGAATCCGACGATGAAGGTGTTCTCGGCCAACGGTCTTTTCGATCTGGCCACGCCGTTTTTCATCACCGAAATGGATTTGGCGCACATGATGCTGGCGCCGGATCTGAGCAAAAACGTCGAATTCGGCTACTATCCGTCGGGCCACATGGTGTATCTGAACGTCGATGCGCTGAAGGACTTCCATCACGATCTGGAAGGCTTCTATACGGAGACCGGGCACTAAACAGGAATCGGGGCGCGGGCGGCCTGCCAGCCGCCTCTCATTCTCACCGGAGGTCAATCGTGGCGATGCAGTGTTCGCACGTGAAGGAAATTCACATCACCAGCACGGATACGCATGTGTGCCCGGAGTGCGTCGAGAAAGGCGATCGCTGGGTGCATCTGCGGCTGTGCCTCATCTGCGGGCACGTGGGCTGCTGCGATTCCTCGAAAAACAAGCACGCCACAAAGCACTTTCACGCGAGCCACCACCCGCTCATCCGCTCCATCGAGCCGGGCGAAGCCTGGGTATGGTGCTACGTCGACAATACGGTGACGGGCGAGATCGGCCCGCACGGCTTCGAAGCCAGCTAGAGCAGCGGTTCTCCACGGAAGCCCAGCCGCAGTGATTCGGATGCTCCACATCTGCGCGTTGTTCGCAGATGTGGAGTTCTGCCCGATGAGAACTGCGTCTCTCAGTGCATCTCGTCGGCGCTGGGTCCATAGATCGCCGGCACCTTCGATTCCAGCAAGCGCAGATAGACCGTGAGCTGGCCGCGGTGGTGCGCCAGGTGGCTCAGCACGCCCTCGCGCAGCTGGCTGTAGCGCGGCCCCTGCGTCAGGATCTGACCGCCCATCCGCAGCCCCCACGGCTTCATCAGGTGCTCTTCGGTCGTGCCCTCGAGCGCGGTGCGCGATTTCCCGTGGCCCTCGTCCAGCAGGCGCAGCAGTTCGGCGCGCGACTCGACCGAGCGCGTGCGGAAGCCGGAGTCGGCGCCGTCGATGTCGGTCAGATCCTGGTTGATGACCATCGCAACCCAGCCTGGCATGGTGGCGACCAGCGACGCCAGGTAGCCGAACTCCATCGACCGCGGATGCGGCTTGAACGAGTTGTGCCCTTCCGGAGCGCGCTCGATCGCTTTGCGGGAGGCGGCTGCTTCGATTTCCAGCTGTTCGAGGAAAAACTTCTTCAGATCCATGGGGATTTTCCTTTCTGATCCGCTCGACCGAGCGGTACGGGAACAGAGTGCAACGCGAAATATGACAAGCACTGTCATATTTTAGAAATAATCCTTTATGGCCTGTGGCGCAGAGATGCGCCGGATGAAGAGGGGCGTTGGAACATGAAATCGGAACGGCTGCTTTCGGCATTGTTGCTCCTCCAGGCGCACGGCCGCATGGCCGAACGCGAGCTCGCCGAGCGGCTCGAAGTCTCGCAGCGCACCGCGCATCGCGATATGGAAGCTCTGTGTGCAGCCGGCATCCCGCTCCTCGCGCATCGCGGCATCCGCGGCGGGTGGGAACTGGAGAAGAGCTGGCGGACCCGGGTTCCGGGTCTTGACGACGCCGAGCTCTGGGGCTTGCTGATGGCCGAGCCCCGCGCGCCGGGAGATCGGCGCGTCTCCTCCGCCGCGCGCCGCGCCTTCGACAAGCTGATGGCGTCGATGCCGGCGGCGCAGAAGGCCCAGGCGGAGTCGATCCGCGCGCGGCTGCATATAGACTCCACCGGCTGGCGGCCCGTCGCCGAGGACTGGTCGGCGCTGCCCGTCGTGCAGGACGCGGTCGCGCGCGACGCGAAGCTAACCTTCCGCTACCGGCGCGCCGATGGGCGCGAGAGCGCGCGCACCGTCGATCCGCTCGGGATGGTAGCCAAGCAGGACGCGTGGTATCTGGTGGCGCGCAACGCCGACGGTCTCCGCACCTATCGCGTCTCGCGCATGAGGGAAGCCGTGGCGCTGGCGGTCACCTTCGAGCGCCCGCGCGATTTCGACCTCGCCGCCTGGTGGGCTCAGAGCACGGCAGCGCTTCGCGAAAAGCAGCGTCCCTACACCGCCGTGTTTGCGATGAGCGAAGCGGCCGCGGCGGAATTATGTCCGTGGTCGCCGATGCGGCCAGTTGCGGGCGAGGGCCCGCGTATGCTGCCGAAGGGATGGAAAGTCTACGCGGTGGATTTCGACAGCGCCTACGCCGCGAAGTTTGTGGCGATGGGGATGGGCGCGCGCGTAAGGGTGCTCGGTCCGGAAGAGCTGCGGAAGGATGTCAAGGACGAGCAGCGCCTGGTGATTCGCGTTCGGCGGCCGGCAATCTGAGCTGTCCGGCGAATTACGCTGTCTGTGCCGCCGCCACCGACTGCAGCCCCTGCGCTTCAATCTCAAATTCCCGCATCTTGTATTTCTGAATTTTGCCGCTCAGCGTCGCGGGAAACTCATCGACGAAGCGAATGTGCTCGGGAATCTTAAAGTACGCGATCTGATCGCGGCACCACTCGCGAATCTCGTCCTCGGTGGCAGTCTGATTCGGTTGCGGGCGAATCCAGGCGCAGACAGCTTCGCCGAGCCGCGCGTTCGGGATGCCCACTACGTGCACTTCCGCGACTTTGGGGTGCGTGTAAAGGAACTCCTCGATCTCCCGCGGATAGATGTTCTCGCCGCCGCGGATGATGATGTCGCGCGACCGTCCCGTCAGGTGGATGCAGCCGTCGGCGCGCATCACGCCCAGATCGCCGGTGTGCAGCCAGCCCTCATCGTCGATGGCGAGTTTGGTAGCCGCCGGCTCCGCGTCGTAGCCCTTCATCACGCAGTAGCCGCGCGCGCACACCTCGCCCTGCTCGCCGGTGGGCAGCGTCGCGCCGGTCACGGTCGACACGATTTTGATTTCGGTCTGCGGCATCGGGCGTCCCACAGTGTTCACGCGAATGTCGATCGGATCGGCCGCGTCGGACATGGTGACCACCGGGGACGACTCCGTCTGCCCGTACGCGATGACGATCTCGCCCATATGCATTTCCGACCGCACGCGCTTCATCAGTTCGATCGGGCACGGCGCGCCCGACATCATGCCTGTGCGCAGCGAGGTGAGGTCGAACGACGCGAACTCAGGCAGCGCAAACTCCGCGACGTACATCGCCGGCACACCGTAGAGCGACGTGCAGCGCTCGGTCTCGACAGCCGCCAGCGTGGCGCGCGCGTCGAAGGTCCAGTTCGGGAAGACCAGTGCCGCGCCGGTATTGAGCGCGGTCATCGTGCCGATCACGCAGCCGTAGCAGTGAAACAGCGGCACCGGCACGCAGATGCGATCCTTCTCGGTGTAGTGGAACCCCTGCGCGAGAAACTGCCCGTTGTTCACGATGTTGTGGTGCGAGAGCATTACGCCCTTCGGCAGGCCAGTGGTGCCCGACGTGTACTGGATGTTCGCGACATCGTGCGGCGAGACCGCGTCCGGCAGCCGGCCAGGAGCGTCGAGCAGACCGGCCCAGTCAGGCGAGTCGAAGAAGACGGTGTGCTGCAGCGCCAGATCCGCATGGTCGCCGGTGCTGCTCAGCCCGTAGCGCGCGCGTTCGAGGATCGCCGCGTAGTCGGCGCGCTTGTCATGCGTCCAGAGAAAAATCGCCTTCATCCGCGAGCGCGTGAGCGTGTACTGCAGTTCGTGCGAGCGGTACGCGGGATTCACATTGACGAGCGCGACCCCGGCCCGGGCGCAGCCCATGTGCATCATCACCCACTCCGCGCAGTTCGTCGACCACAGGCCGACGCGATCGCCTTTGCGAATGCCCAGCGCCCACAGCCCGCGCGCCACGCGATCCGCCTGCTCGCTCAGTTGCGCCCAGGTCAGCCGTCGCTGCTGATGGCAGGCAATCACGGCATCGCGATCGGGGAAGCGGCAGGCCGTTCGCGCGAGCAGTTCGCCGATGGTCAGGTCGAGCAGCGGGCGGTCGGTTCCGCGCGTGTGACTGAAAGCCAGGGAGGATTCGGCGACAGGCATTCTGGCCGGAAGTGTAGCGGCCGGCGGAGCGGAAAGATGTGATCCAGGGCACATGCCACAGGCCCCAGGGAATCGCAGCTCGGCGGCAATGGAGCGAGCCGGCACGCCGGCCGAAAGCGTCAGTCAGTCGGCCCGGGCCGGCGCTGGGGGCGCAGCGAATCGAGTATGAGCAAAATGCCTCCGATCACGATGCAGGAATCGGCGACATTGAAGTCGGGCCAGTGGTAGTGAACGATGTGGACCTCGAGGAAGTCCGTCACCATGCCGTAGCGCAGCCGGTCCCACAGGTTGCCGATCGTGCCCCCCAGCACCAGCGCGAGCGCGAACATGGTGGGCGTGCACCGGCGCCCCCAGCGCAGCAGGATGATCAGAATCGCCACCGCGGCAAGAATGGAGAACCATGCCAGCAGCTTGTGCATCAGGAGCGGGTGCGGCGAATCCACGAACAGCGAAAACGCGGCGCCGGGATTGCGCACGTGCGAGAGCCGGAAGATATGATCCCAGACCGGGATCGTTTCACCCTCGGGAACGTGGCGGACGATCCAGGCCTTGCTGAGCCGGTCGAGCAGGATCACGATGGCGCTGATAGCGAGCAGCAGCGGACGGCGATCCTTCATTGGCCGTCCTCGTGGTAGCCCATCTGCGTCAGCGCATCGGCGCAGCGCCCGCAAACGTTCTCCCACGGCCCGAACGCGCGCACGTGCTGCGGAGAATCGTCGGCGTAATAGTTCCAGCAGCGGTTACATTTCTGGCCCTCGGCGGGGCCAAGATGAACGCTGAGTTCTTCGGTATCGGACTGATTGATTGCAAGCAACTGAACCTGAGAGACGTTCAGTAGCTCTTTGAGGCTGGACTCATGCGTTTTCAGGATGGGCGACAGGCTGGGCTGAGCCGAAAGCCCAAGTTTCGCCTCGAGTGACTTGCCGATTGCCTTGTCTTTTCTTGCGACTTCGAGAGTTGCTAGCGCCTTGTTTCGAACCTCCAGAAGCTTGCGCCAGTCCTCCAGCAGCTTTTCATCTGCCGCCCCCAATTCCTCCGCCTTCGGAAACAGCGCGAGATGCACGCTCGTCGGCCGTCCCTCCACCTGCGGCAGATACTGCCACACCTCATCCGCGGTAAACGTCAGGATGGGCGCGACCATCCGCACCAGCGCTTCCGCAATCCGCCACAGCACCGTCTGCGCGGAGCGCCGCTCACGGCTCCGTGGAGCGAAGGTGTAGAGCCGGTCCTTCAGCACGTCGAGGTAAAAAGCGCTCAGATCCACCACGCAGAACTCGTTGACAGCCTGGTAGACGCGGTGGAACTGGAAATCGCCGTACCACCCGCCAGTGCCATCGGTTCCGCAAACCTTCTCCACCAGTTCGCGCGTCCGCGCCAGCATGTAGCGGTCGAGCGGCAGCAGCTCGCCATCGGCCACAGCATCCGCGGGAGCGAACCCCGCCAGATTCCCCAGCAAAAACCGGAACGTATTGCGCAGCTTGCGATAATTGTCCGCCAGCCGCTGCATGATGTTCTCGCTGTTCACGACGTCTTCGCGGAAGTCGACGCTGGCGACCCACAGACGTACG
>DATJTG010000082.1:0-3130 GCA_035503555.1 Acidobacteriaceae bacterium
CACCATCGGCACAAACAGCTCCGGCGGCTCCTGCAGATCCGACGCTACCAGCCCGACTGCATCGCCTTCCGCCTGCAGAAATCCATGCATCGGCGAGCGCAGGTGGCCGAAGTTCCGCGCGTTGGCAATCACCTGCACCGCAGGATCTTCCGCAGCCATCTCGCGCAGCACCCCCACCGTGTTGTCCGTCGACGCATTGTCGATGAAGAGAAACGCAAAGCGATACTCCGGCAGCTCCGCGGCTACCGCACGCAGGCGCCGATGCATCTCCCGCACGTTCAGCTCCTCGTTATAGCAGGGAGAAACAATTGTGATCAGCTTTTGCGTCACCGAACGAGCCTCGACCCCATGATCTGGTTCCAAGGCTATATGCGCTGCCCGCCATTCGCGGCAGATTTTCTTTGCCCCGGTACTGCCGCAGATAACGCCGCCCATGCGACAAACGCCGCAGTCGCCCGGGGCGGCTGCCGTTCCACCTCCGGCGCCTGCGCTTTACCGGCAGTCGAGTGCGCGGAACTCCGGGTCCGCAACCACAGCGGGAAGCGTCCACACCCATCCACCGCTGTCGTTCCACGCCGGATCGTACACATCCGCCACCAGATACTGAATGCCGAACGCCCGGCACGCATGGCGGGCCTGGTCGGCGCTCGCTCCGTGGAAGATTGCATCCAGAGCCGCACCCATGATCGGACATCCTCGCGGATCGCCCCCCAGCGTCGATCCGCACCCATCCGTGTCCCCCGAAACTGCTACCTGATGGCGATCCGCAAGTTGATCGACGACCCCAAAGAATTGATTCAGGTGATGCGGGTTATATTGCACGACGGCGGATTGCGGAATGCGCGCATCCAGCTGTCTGTGGCCCATCGTCGTAATCCACGCCGTGTGCGACAAACGATCCGCCTCCGGCTTGTGCAGCGCGCGCATATTCGCCTCCATCATCACCAGGCCGAAGCGAAGCGCGAGCACCTGGGAGACCGTACTCAGGATCCCGATCAGCAGCGCTGTCGAGGCGAGCACACGCAGCCAGGCGGGTGGGCGCAGGCGTTCAGTCCTCTCCCCGGGGTCGCTCATCATCTTTTCCCGGGCTCCGTTCCAGTCGGTGATGAGCTGTGCGCCCAGTAACAGCAGAGGAAACTGCACGAAGAGCGCTGCTCGCCAGCCAAAGTCGTTGTTGGAAATCACCTGCGAGCGCAGGATGGAGATCACCGGGAGCGTCGCGACCGCCAGAAACAGCATCGCGCGCTGCCCCTCGCTGAGCCGCACGCGTCCGCGCCACGCCGGAATCAGGAAGATCAGGAGAACCGCCAGGTAGAATCCCAGTTCCAGGGCATAGCCGGGCAGCAACAGGGCCCAGTCCGCCGCCTGTCGAGCGGCCACCGGATGAGCCGCCACCAGATGCTCGAGCCGGCCTGTCCGCAGCAGCCACTCCGGCGGAATCATCTCGCGTACGCCAAAACCGAAGAGGCTGCCGCCCTGCACGTCCGACGATCCATGCAGCAGCTCCCGCAAATACGGAACCAGCAGAAGGAGAGACAGCGCACCGCCGCCCGCCATGGTGCCCACCGGAGCCGGCGAGCGTTCAACGGCAATCTGCCAGATCGCCCACAGCACCATCACGAGGAAGAACGCGAAGGTTACGTACACCGATAAGCCGAAAGCACTGGCCAGCGCGCAACCGATCAGCGCCGCCGCCATCACCCACTCCCGCCGCGAGGCCCCTTTCGATTTCCATGCCAGCAGGAAAGCCAGCATGCAGCACGCCAGGCCGGCGATATGATGCGGCACCCAGAGCAGCGAGTCCATCCAGCTGGTGATCTGGTCCCTCGACCACCACTCCAAATCCAGCGGCAGCGAACTCCCAAAAAAGAAAATGCCGACGAACACCGCCAGAATATCCAGCCCCGTCACTCCGAGCAGCGCGATGCACGTCAGGAAATGCCTCCGCACCCGTCCGCCCGATGCGAGAAGATGTTTCAGATAGAGACCAGTGAGCGCGGCCAGGGCGAATCCCGACCACACGCAGCCGGCCATGAAAACCGCGCGCACCGGCAGATGCCACAGTCGCGTCACCACCGCGCAATTCACATACCAGAAGTAGTACTGCCGCAAATGCGCTGCGTGATGGTACAGATACAGCGGATTCATCGGAGGCACGCCGGTGCGCAGGACCGCTTGTGTCCAGTTCACGCGCGAGCCCATATCCTGCAGCGTCACGCTGAAATACAGCTGCCCATGCCTCCCGAAATCCACGAGCGACAGGATGGCGAAGGCGACCCATACCAGGGCCAGCGACAGCGCAACGCCTCCTCCTGGATGCCAGCCCACAACCCATCGCTGCCCGGTGCGCCGCCGATCTCCCCATTCGCGAACCACGACGCCAATCGTCGCCGCAAGGCACACCGCAAGAACCGCCGCGGCCGCCGTCAACGAGACGGACCACGAAATCACCAGTGCGGCGATCGTCGCGACCGCCAGCGAGAGCGGGACGCTCCACAGCAGCCGCTCCGCCACGCTGCGCCGGCGAAATCCGTGCAGATCGAGAAACCAAGCGGTGAGATAACCGGGACAGATTGTGAAGGGAGTCCATGCCGGAATGGCGACAAGGCTCGTAAGGATCTGCGCGACGGTCAAATTCAACATTGGCTTGGCTGAGGGTCAACCCAGTATAAAACCGGACTCGCGTCGCGCCTCCCGAAACAACGCTGCGTGAGGCCTCACTTTGTCACCCCGCCGCATCCTTTTCTGTATGATTCGCAAACTCAAATCCGGCGAATATCGTCTCTATTCCCGCAAGAAGAACCCCTCCACCGGCAAACGCCGCAACCTCGGCACCTTCTCCACGCGCGAAAAAGCCGAGCAGCACGAACGCGCCGTTCAGTACTTCAAGCGGCACTAGGAGGCAGGACGATGGCGACTCACACCCGCCGCTCTCCGGCGAAAAAGTCCGCTGCTGCGCGAAAGAGTTCCGGTTCGACGCGCGGAAAGTCGGCCACCCGCAAGGCCCGCTCGGCGAAGGCATCCTCGGGAAAGCGCTGGGTCAGGACGGTCACCACCGACTCCACCCACCCGCCCAAAGACCTGTTCACCAAAAGCGCGCCGGTCATCGCCCGCAGCCTCGCATCGAAGA
>DATJTG010000083.1:0-5304 GCA_035503555.1 Acidobacteriaceae bacterium
AGGGCCAGTTTGTCGCTCCCTGGGACATGCGCCACGCCGTCGAAAAGCTCCGCGAGTCCAGCTCCGATGCGAATCCTGTGAACATCACCCTCACTGAGCGCGGCGCCAGCTTCGGCTACAACAACCTGGTCGTCGATATGCGCTCGCTGGCCATCATGCGCAAACTCGCCCCCGTCGTCTTCGACGGCACCCACTCCGTCCAGATTCCCTCCGGATCGAACGGCGTCTCCGGCGGCCAGCCCGAGTTCATCCCCCTCCTCGCGCGCGCCGCTGTCGCCGCCGGCATCGATGGACTCTTCCTCGAAGTCCACGACAACCCTGCCGAAGCCAAATCGGATGGCGCGAACGCGCTCGATCTCAAAAACCTGAAACCGCTGCTCGAAACGCTGCTCGCGATCCACACTGTTGCGGGGACGTCAGCAAACCCTTAGCGCTTTCCTGATGTTGTCGTGCGGGAATTCGCGGGAATTGGGCCTTACGCTACCGGCCGTCGCAGCACCGCCGTCAGGCTGCCGCGCAGCGCCGGATGGCTCACCACCTGCAACCCCGCCCCGTCCGCAGCCCTCAGCTCGCCGGCGAATTTCTCTTCCGTCACGTGCCCCTTTGGTTCCGCCAGCAAAATCGCCCCCCCCGGTCGCAGCACGCTCGCAATTTCCTCGAAGAATCGCTCCACCGGCGGCACCTCGTGCACCACCGCCGACGCCAGCACAAAGTCAACGCCAACTGCCAGATCGCCGATGCCCAGCGAATCCGATCCCGCCACCCGCGTCTCAATCCGCTCCGCCAATCCTGCCCTTTGCGCCCGGCGTCGCAATCCTTCCAGCATCTTCGGCTGCAGATCCACGGCGATCACCCGCCCCTGCGCGCCCACCAGCCGCGCCAGGGTCAGCGTAAAGAACCCCATCCCCGGGCCCGGCTCCAGCACGGTCATGCCAGCGCGAACATACGGCTCCAGCAACCGCTCCGGCTGCATCCTCCACTGCCGCCATGGATTCAGCAGCAGCCGCCCCATCCACCAGGGACACACCCGCTCCGCCATACGATCCACCTCCGGCGAGAAGAATCGCTTCTTCGAACCTATACGTTCCTATCGGCAGGTGGTTCGCTCCGCACCTGGAGAAGCAGTTACTTTCGGAACATGGAGCGTGCGCGTGCCCCACCACTGCGCGATTTTCGCAGATGTGGGATCATCCGGAATCCGCGCGAGGCCAATTCCACCGTTCTTGAATCTTGCCGCGAAGCGGCGTGTGCCCGGACGGCCAGTCCCCGCGAAGCGGCGGGTGCCTCGACGGCTCAATCCAGCTGCTCGCCTGATTCATTTTTCGCGCGCCAGCGCGGTACGCCCGCCCGGCCAGGGCCGTGCGACAATGAAGGGGAACAGGCCATGAAAACTCCTCACGCGATGGCGCCCTCGCCCGCCACCATTACGCCGGAGATTCTGGCGACCCACGGCATCACGCCGGACGAGTACCAGCGCATCGAAAACGCCCTCGGCCGCACCCCGTCGCTGACCGAGCTGGGTATCTACAGCGTCATGTGGAGCGAACACTGCTCCTACAAATCCTCCAAAGTCCATCTCCGCCGCCTGCCCACGCGCAGCAAGCTCGTCGTGCAGGGCCCCGGCGAGAACGCCGGCATCATCGACGTCGGCGATGGATGGGCCTGCGCCTTCAAGATCGAGTCGCACAACCACCCCAGCTACATCGAGCCTTATCAGGGAGCGGCCACCGGCGTCGGCGGCATCCTCCGCGACATCTTCACCATGGGCGCGCGGCCACTCGCCGTCATGGATTCGCTCCGCTTCGGACCGCTCAGCGCCGGCCCTGACGCGTCCGAAGAGCTGGTCCGCAAAAATCACTCCGTCGTCGAAGGAGTCGTTCACGGCATCGCGGGCTACGGCAACTGCTTCGGCGTGCCCAACCTCGGCGGCGAAACCAAATTCGAGCCCTGCTACTCCGGCAATCCGCTGGTGAACGCCTTTGCTCTCGGCCTCGTCCGCCGCGACGAAATTTTCTACGCGAAGGCCAGCGGCATCGGCAACCCTGTGATTTACGTCGGCGCGCGCACCGGACGCGACGGCATCCACGGCGCCACCATGGCCAGCGAAGAGTTCAAGGAAGGCTCCGAGCAGAAACGCCCCAACGTCCAGGTCGGCGATCCGTTCATGGAAAAGCTCCTCCTCGAAGCCTGCCTCGAAGCCATGAAGACCGGCGCAGTCGTCGGCATTCAGGACATGGGCGCTGCCGGCCTCACCAGCTCCAGCTGCGAAATGGGCGCGCGCGGCGGCGTGGGGATCGAGATGAACCTCGACCACATCCCGCAGCGCGAAGCCCACATGACGGCCTATGAAATGATGCTGAGCGAGAGCCAGGAGCGCATGCTGCTGGTCGCCGAAAAAGGCCGCGAGCACGAAGTCCTCAGCGTGTTTGAGAAGTGGGGCCTCGAGGGCGTCATCGTCGGCACGGTCATCGCCGAGCCGCGCCTGCGCATTACCCATCACGGCGAGCTGATGGCCGACATCCCCAACGAATCACTCACCGACGACGCGCCGGTCTACCATCGCCCCGTCGGCACGTGGGCGCGTCCCGATCAGATCAAAGTCCCGCTCGATCCGCCCGCGCACATCCTCGAAGAGCTGAAGAAGCCGCGCGACTACACCGCGGATCTCAAAAAACTGCTCGCCTCGCCGAACATTTGCTCCAAGCGCTGGGTCTTCGAGCAGTACGATTCGATGGTGCAGACCAACACCGTGCAGGGCCCGGGGGGCGAAGCCGGCGTGATGCGCATTAAGGGCACGGGCAAGCCCGGTCACGAGCGCGGCCTCGCGATGGCGCTCGCCGGCAACGGGCGCTGGTGCTATCTCGATCCCAAACTCGGCGCGATGCACGCGGTCGCCGAAGCCGCGCGCAAAGTCGCCTGCACCGGGGCCACGCCCGTCGCCGCCACCAACTGCCTCAACTTCGGCAATCCCGAAAAGCCGGAGATCATGGCGCAACTCTCCGCGGCCATCGACGGCATCGCCGAAGCCTGCACCGCGCTGGGCACGCCGATCACCGGCGGCAACGTCTCCCTCTACAACGAGACAAGAGGCGAAGGCATTTACCCCACACCGGTCGTGGGCATAGTAGGCATCCTGGACGACGTAACCAAATCTGTGCCCGCAAGCTTCCAGCGAGTTGGAGACGTAATCCTTTCGATCACTGCGCACGAATCGACACATGATCCGCAAGAGGGTCTTAGGGACTTCGGCTGTTCGGAATTTACGAGGGTGATCCTGAACGAGTTCTGGGGTGGCCCCAGCCGTGGCTTGATCTCAGGCGGTTTGTCGCTCTATCCAACAGCGCAACTTCATGCCTGCTTGGCGAAGCTCGCAACCGATGGCCTACTGCATTCAGCATCCGACGTCGCAGACGGCGGACTTGCGGTCGCACTGGCGAGAGCGAGCTTTCCAAACCTCATTGGTGCGCACATTGAGCATTATGGCGAGCCCGACTCCCATGCGACGTTGGCGCTCTTCGAAGAGCCTGCCAGCACGGTAATCGTGACGTGCTCTGAGGAGAACGCGGAAAAAGTGCAATCCATCGTTGAGAGTTTTGACGAGATTAGCGCGTCTGCGATCGGCAAGACCGTGGCCAAAAAGCTCGAAGTTAAGTTTTATTCGCAACGAGATTCGAACGTAACCGGATTTCTCATTGATAGTTCGCTGAGCGAACTGCATCAGCCCTATGCAACATCCCTCGAATCCCACCTAACCGAAGAGGTGACCGCGTGAGCCGCCTCCTCATCGAAGGTCTCCCTGGCCACGAACCTTGGGTGCCCCACATCTCCGCGCCGTTCGGAGATGTGGGATTCCACAACGCTCACCCGGCCGCCGACCCCGATCCAAAACTAAAAGAACACTGCGGCGTCACCGCCATCCACGGGCACCCCGACGCGGCTCGCCAGGCCTACCTCGCTCTCTACGCCCTCCAGCATCGCGGACAGGAATCGGCCGGCATCGCCACTGCCGACGGCACGCACCTCGCCAACATCAAGGGCATGGGCCTCGTCTCCGAAATCTTCACTGACGACGTGCTCTCGCGCCTCAAGGGCGACATGGCCATCGGCCACACGCGCTACTCCACCACCGGCGACTCGGCGCTGCTCAACGCCCAACCCATCCGCGTGGAGTCGACGCGCGGCCTCATCGCCATCGCGCACAACGGCAACCTCGTCAACCTCGGCAATCTGCGCGTGCACCTCGAGCGGCAGGGCGCGTTTTTCCAGACGACTTCGGACTCGGAGATCATCGTCCAGCTCATCGCGCACTCGCACGCCACCACGCTGGTCGACGCCATCGCCGACTCGCTCCGCCAGGTCGACGGCGCGTTTTCGATCGTGATGATGACCCGCGACCGCATCTTTGCCGCGCGCGATCCCCACGGTTTCCGCCCGCTCTCCATGGGCCGCATCACCAACGCCGACGGCACGGAGACCGTCGTCTTCGCATCTGAAACCTGCGCCTTCGATCTGCTCCGCGCGAAATTCGAGCGCGACGTGATGCCCGGCGAACTCGTCATGGTGAGCGCCGACGGCGTCACCTCGCGCCAGTTCGCGCCGCCCAATCAGACCAGCTGCATCTTTGAGCACGTGTACTTCGCGCGCCCCGACAGCAAAATCTACAACCGCTGGGTGCAGGAGAGCCGCGAGGAGATGGGCCGCCAGCTCGCGCGCGAGTCGCACGTGCCCTCGGACCTCATCGTCCCGGTGCCCGACTCCGGCGTGACCGCGGCCATCGGCTACGCTGCCGAGAGCGGCGTGCCCTTCCGCTTCGGCCTCATTCGCAACCACTACGTCGGCCGCACGTTCATTGAGCCGGAGCAGCGTGTGCGCGACTTTGGCGTTAAGCTCAAGCTCAACCCCGTGCGCAATCTGCTCGAGGGGCGCCGTATCGTCCTCATCGACGACTCCATCATCCGCGGCACGACCAGCCGCAAGATTGTGCGCATGGTACGCCAGGCGGGCGCGAAGGAAGTCCACCTGCGCATCAGCTGCCCGCCGACGATCTCGCCCTGCTTCTACGGCGTCGACACGCCGCGCAAGGCGGAGCTGATCGCCGCGAACAACTCCATCGAGCAGATCCGCCAGTTCATCGAAGCCGATTCGCTCGCCTATTTGTCACTCGATGGGTTACAAAAGGCCTGCGACGGCGGCGAGGGCAATCACTACTGCGTCGCGTGCTATACCGGCGAGTACCCAACGCAGTGGGTCGACGTGGAAGACATCATGCCCGCGAAAGCCCCGGCTCTGGTTTAGCTATCCGCT
>DATJTG010000084.1:0-3169 GCA_035503555.1 Acidobacteriaceae bacterium
TAGCGCCATCGGGGATCGAACCCGAACTCTCCGCCTTGAGAGGGCGGCGTGTTAACCAATTACACCATGGCGCCGTGAGCCGGAACTCCGGGCGCAGGCCGCAGAGTTCAAAAGGATTCCGCCGGAAAACGGCCTTTTTCAATATAGCAGAGGCAGGCGGCGACGGGCCTGTAGCCAGTGGCTTGTGACGAGCGGCCGCCAGCTCCGCGCCACCGGCCACTGGGGACTGGGGACAAACTACCGGCTCCGGGCCACCGGCTCGCTACACTGGTCACGCATGAGAATCTGGATCGCCGCCGTCGGCGCGCATCCTCGCGATGCCTTCAACGATCTGGCGCAGCGGTACCTGGACCGGATCGCGCCGCTGCTCCCCGGCTCGGGCGCAAAGGCTGGAGTGGACGCGCCCGTATACGCGACCGAGGACGCGCTGTGGCAGGCCGTCAATCGGGAGCGCGCGCGCACGGTGCCGCTGGTGGTCCTGATGGATGAACGCGGACAGCGGATGGGCTCAGCGGAATTCGCCGCCTGGCTGGGGCGCGAGCGCGACGGCGGCCGGCAACTGCTGATCTTTGCCGTGGGCCCGGCGGACGGATGGGCAGAACAGAGCTCAGAGCTCCGAGCCCAGAACACAGGAAAAGCGGAGAGGGGCGAGCGTACGACGGCCAGCGGTCAGCGTTCTGAAAGCATGCGGCTGTCGCTGGGACCGATGACCATGGCGCATGAGCTGGCGCGCGTGGTCCTGTGCGAGCAGGTCTATCGCGCGCTGACCATTCTGGCCGGGCATCCGTATCACAGAGGCAGCCGGTAGCCGGTAGCCTATAGTCTGTAGCTCAAGCGGGTCAGACAAAAACCACTGGCGACTGGCGACCAGCAACCAGCAACTGGCTACAGGCTGTGGAGGCGAAGTTTGGAAGAGACGCGAAAGGGACTGATCCTGATCAACACCGGCGCGGGCAAAGGCAAGACGACGGCCGCCATGGGCACGGCGCTGCGCGCGGTGGGCAACGGGATGCGGGTGCTGATGCTGCAGTTCCTGAAGGGATCGTGGCATTACGGCGAGCTGGACGCGGTAAAGGCCTTCGGCGACAACTTCGTTCTGCGCCAGATGGGGCGCGGCTTCGTGAAGATTGGCGGAGCGGAAACCGATCCCGAAGACATCCGCCTGGTGGAAGCGGCGTGGGAGGAAGCGCGCCAGGCGATCCTTTCCGGCGAGTGGGACATGGTGGTGCTGGACGAGATCAACTACGCGATCAGCTACGGGATGCTCGACCCCGCGAAGGTGGTGGAGACGCTGCAGGCGCGGCCGGAGATGGTGCACGTGATCCTGACCGGACGCAATGCGCATCCTTCGCTGGTGGAGATTGCCGACACCGTCACCGAGATGCGTCAGGTGAAGCACGCCTACGAGCACGGTGTGCTGGCGCAGCGGGGGATTGAGTATTAGCCGGTGACCGGTGAGAGGCAGCAATCACTCCCGCCACCCGTCGAAGCGTGCACTCCGTACCGCGGCTGCCAGCGCCTGGATATCCGGCGACAACACGCGGTCCTGCTCTAACGATCGAACGATCTGGCGAACCTGTGCAACCGCCTCGCCGACGCGCAGCGCCGGCTTGAGCGGCGCGCGATACTCGAGGCCCTGCGCGGCGCAGATCAACTCGATGGCCAGCACCTGCTCCGCATTCTCCACGATCTGCCGGAACTTCAGCGCCGCGGTCATGCCCATCGAAACATGATCCTCCTTGCCGCCGGAAGTGGGGACGCTGTCAACGCTGGCCGGGTGCGCGAGCACCTTCGCCTCGTTCAGCAGCGCGGCGGCGGCAACGTGGGCGATCATCAGGCCGGAGCTGACGCCGGGCGTGTGCGAGAGAAACGCCGGCAGCCCTTCGTTGATGTCGGGATTGACGAGCCTGTCGATGCGGCGTTCGGCAATGCCCATCAGAGTGGTCATGGCGATAGCGGCGGAGTCGAGCGCCAGCGCAAGCGGCGCGCCGTGAAAATTTCCGCCCGAGAGAACATCGCCATCGGGAAAGATGAGCGGATTATCGGTAGCTGCGCCGGTTTCCGTCGCGAGGACGCCGTGAGTGTAGGCCAGCATGCCGCGCGCGGCGCCATGAACCTGGGGCATGCAGCGCAGGCAGTACGCATCCTGCACGCGGGGGTCGTTGTGCCGGTGCGACTCGCGAATCTCGCTGTCGGCGAGCAGGGCGCGAAGGTGCGCGGCGGCGTCAATCTGGCCCGCGTGCGGGCGCACCGCCTGGATGCGCTCGTCGAAAGGTGTCGGCGTACCGCGCAACGCTTCCAGGGTCATCGCGCCGGCCAGGTCGCTCAGTTCCACCACGCGCAGCGCCCGAGCCAGCGCCAGCGCGCCCACGGCGGTAATCGCCTGAGTGCCATTCAGCAGCGCCAGGCCTTCCTTGGCTTCCAGCGTGAGCGGAGGCAGGCTCGCCTGCAGCATGGCCAGTGCGGCCGGAATCGAGCGGCCCTGAAAGTGGACCATCCCCTCGCCCATCACAGCCAGCGCCAGGTGCGCGAGCGGTGCGAGATCGCCGCTGGCGCCCACCGATCCGCGCGAGGGAATAACCGGGTGAATGCGATGGTTGAGCAGGCCAGTCAGGGTTTCCAAAACCTGCGGCCGAACCCCGCTGAAACCTTTGGCGAGGACGTTGGCGCGCAGCAGCAGCATGGCGCGGACTGCGTCTTCCGGAAGCGGCTCGCCGATGCCGCACGCATGGCTGCGTACCAGGTTGCGCTGCAGAACCTGCACCTGATCGAGCTCGATGCGCACCTCGGAGAGCTTGCCGAATCCAGTGTTGATGCCGTAGGCGGTGCCTCCGCCGGCAAGCAGGTCGTCGACCACGCTGCGCGAGGCGCGGACGCGATCCAGAGCATCCGGCGCAAGCGCGACGGCGCGGCCCTCCACGGCGACGGCGCCGATTTCTTCCAGGCGAAGCGGTTGACCCGAGAGCAGCAACGGAGAAGACATAACGGATGATGGTATCGCGGGACGCGCAGCCGGCGCGACCTGAACGGAATGCACGAAAGTCAGAGGCCGCCGGGATTTGGCCCCAATAATCTTCTGTCCCCGCGATCCTCCAGGCCATATAGTGTTCTTTGCGGGCTGCGGAAAGCGGTGTAAAGCGGAACCGCGGCCGAATCATCCACCGCGCAC
>DATJTG010000085.1:0-13315 GCA_035503555.1 Acidobacteriaceae bacterium
GCCGAGCGCGTTGACGCCGATGCCGCTCAGCAGATCGAGATAGCGCGCGCCGTTGTCGGCGTGCAAATAGACGCCGGAGCCGGAGGTAAAGACCAGTGGATACCGATCGTAGGTACCCAGCAGGAGCTTCGATTCGGCGGCTTTGAGTTCTTCGAGTTTTGACGACATGGTCTCCTCAGTTGGGTGCTCGACGGGGAGCATCGTGTTGCTCATGCCACCATCACCTCCGTGCCCTGATTCACGCGGTGACTGCAAAGGTCGGGAAGAAGTTCGGCCACCGCCGCCGGCAGGATGCGGACGCGTTTGACGCCACTCAGCAGAGCATCGCGGCAGGCGCCCAGCTTGGGCAGCATGCCGCCGGTGATGACGGCGTCGCGGGTCAGATCGGCGATTTTGTCGATCGAGAGCCAGCGCATCACGCTGCCGTCCGCAGCCAGCACCCCAGGCACATCGGTGAGGAAGACGAGCGCATCGGCCTTGCACGCCCCCGCGCAGGCTGCGGCCATCTCATCGGCGTTGATGTTGTAATACTCGCCGTCGAAGCCGAGAGCGATGGAGGAGATGACGGGGACAGCGTCCATTTTCCAGATCGCCTCGAGCCAGCGCGGATCGGCGGCGGCGATTTCGCCCACGTAGCCGAGATCGGGAGCGGTGCGCTTCTTGCGCGCGCGGAAGACGAGGCCGTCGCCACCGGAAAGCCCGACGGCCGGCTGGCCGTGCGACCCGAGCGCCGCGACGAGAGCCTTGTTGACGCCGCCGCCGAGCACCATGAGCGCGGTGTCGCGCGTCTCGGCGTCGGTGACGCGCAGGCCGGAGACGAACTCGCTCTGCTTGCCGAGCTGCTTGAGCGTGCGCGTGAGCTGCACGCCGCCGCCGTGCACGATTGCGACCTGATTGCCGTCCTTCGCCAGGTCGGCGATGGCTTTGGCGCACTGGTGCAGAAGCTCGTGGTTCTCCAGCGTCGCGCCTCCCAGTTTGACCACATATCTCATAACAGGCCTTCTTCTTCGTTGAAGCCGAACATCAGATTCATGTTCTGCACCGCTTGTCCGGCGGCGCCTTTCAGCAGGTTGTCGAGGCACGACACGATGACGCACCGTCGCCCATCTCGCGCCAGATGAAACCCGATATCGCAGTAATTGGTGCGCACTGAATACTGAATCTGCGGCAGCTGTCCGGCAGGGAAGACGCGCACCAGCGGGCTCTCCGCGAAGAAGCTTCGGTACAGGCTCTCGATCTCTTCCGCCTTCCGCGCCTCGCGGAACGAAACGTAGATCGTGGAGAGAATGCCGCGCGGAATCGGCAGCAGATGCGGCGTGAAGACGATCTCCTCTGACGCGAGTTCCAGTTGTTCCAGCAGCTCGCCCGTGTGCCGGTGCGAAAACACTCCATAGGCCGAGAGATTGTCAGCCGCGTGCATGAAGTGCGTCTTGGCCGTCGGCGCTTTGCCCGCGCCGGAGACGCCGGATTTGGCGTCGCAGATGATGCCGTGGTTGTTGTCGATCCAGCCGGCGGCCACGAGCGGCTTGAGCGCGAGGATAATCGAGGTCGCGTAGCAGCCGGGGTTCGCAACAAGCGCTGCGCCGGCAATCGCGGAACGATGCAGCTCGGGCATGCCATAAACGGCCTGCGTCTGGATCGCCGCCGCCGCCGGCGAGCCTTCATCAGAGAATTGATAGACGGCGCGGTTCCCGGCAGCGTTCAGCCGCCATGCGCCGCTCAGATCGATGACGTGGAGATCGTGCTCGAGGGCCTGCGGAACGATCTCTCGCGACTGCTCGTGCGGTGTCGCCAGAAACAGGATGGAGACTCCACGGTCCTTCAGCAGACTCCACGAGAACGGCTCGATCTTCAGCGCGCCGGCGCCGAGCCCGGTGCCGTTGTTATCCATCAGCTGCGGATGCACGGCGGCCAGCGGCTCGGGTGAGCCCTCAGCGCGGCCGAGAAAGACGGGCGGTTTGCCGGCAAGCCGCGGATGACGCAGCAGCAGACGCGCCAGCTCCGCGCCCGAGTACCCCGTGACACCCAGCACCGCAGTCTGCGCGGAACCCAAAGCGCCGGCCTCAGCTCTCACAGCGTGAGCGCCAGCATTCAGCTCCGCAGTCGAATTTTCCTTCAATGGGGACATCTTTATTTACGCAAAACCCTTTTGACTCGAATCACAGCGCATCGATTCACGATTTCGCTGGTGTTTTCCGGTCCCTGATCCCTGGCCCGTTTCTTTACCCAATCATCCGCTCGAGCTTTTCTCGCATCGCCGAGGCTCGTCGCTGATCGGGGCAGATGATCAATACGGTGTCGTCCCCGGCCAAAGTTCCCACTACGTCGCTCCACTGCTCGTGATCGATGGCCAGCGCCACCGGTTGCGCAGCGCCGTTCGTTGTCCGCAGCACCAGCTGGTTCTGCGCCTGCTTCACGCCCATGCCGAAGCTCGACAGAATCTGGTCCAGCGCCGGCTCGTCCTCGTCCGCTTCCACGTGCCCGTTGCCGTTCGGAACCGCGTAGCCGTTGGGGCCCTTGTACAGCTGCATCTCGTGGATATCGCGGGACAGCGTGGCCTGCGTCACGTCGAACCCGCGGCGCACCAGCTTGCGGCGCAGTTCGTCCTGGCTCCAGATCACTTCGGCGGTCACCAGTTGCCGAATCGCGCTGTGCCGGTCGTGCTTGCTCAAAACGGTTTTGCTCAAACGAAAAATCGCGGCCAGCCGCCTGGCGGCTCGCCGCGCCTCACTCTGTATAAAAATACAGCAATGATGTATAAATATTCAAGAGCTTTCCTGTCAATAACTCAACCGTTTTTCTTTGCATCGCGCGTGCCGCGATTTCCTCGAAAAATTCTCGCAATTGTGCTGCGAGAGAAAAGGAACACCGTTATAGTTGGATATGGGAACGAGAAAAAGTGCTGATCCGGCCGTGTCGACCGGCGGCTCCCGCCCCACCCCGGTAAATTCAGGTCAGCGCCTCCGATGGCGCTCGACCGGCGGAAGTCTGGTCGATCCCCGCTTTGACCATGAGTCGTGCGGCGTAGGCTTTGTGGCCACGCTCACGAACCAGCCCTCCCACGACATTTTGGCGAAAGCGCTGACGGCCTTGTCGCGCCTCGCGCATCGCGGCGCTGTGGCCGCGGACGGCAAATCGAGCGACGGCATCGGCATTCACACCGCCATTCCGCGCGATCTGCTGCTGGAGTCGGCCGGCGTGAAACTGGAAGCGACGCAGCCGCTCGCCGTCGGCATGGTGTTTCTGCCCGCGGAGCAGGAGGCTGCGGCGGCCGCTATCAGCACGCTCGAAAACGCGGTCAAGGCGCGCGGATTCGCCGTCCTCGGCTGGCGCGAAGTCCCCACCCGCCCGGAAATTCTGGGCGAAATCGCGCACTCCACTCTGCCCGTGATTCGGCAGCTCCTGCTCACTACGAACACGGCCGAGGCCGCGGGCTATCCCGACCGCGATCGGCGCCTCTACCTCGCGCGCAAGCAGTTTGAGCGGGCCGGGACCCAGGGCTATGTCTGTTCTCTTTCGTCATCCTCGGTCATTTACAAGGCTATGTGCGACGCGCGCCTGCTGCCGGAGTTCTATCCGGACCTGGCCGACGAGCGCTTTCAGACTCCGTTTGCGCTCTTCCATCAGCGGTACGCCACCAACGTCGCGCCTTCCTGGGATCGCGCGCAGCCGTTCCGCATTCTCGGCCACAACGGCGAGATCAACACCATCTGGGGCAATCGCGCCCGCATGACGGCGCGCGCTGCCACGCTGCCCGATGAGCTGGCGCCCATCTTCACCCCCAGCGGCTCCGATTCGACCAGCCTCGACGAAGTCATCGAGTTGCTGGCCCGCAACGGCCGCACGGTCGCCGAAGCCGTACGCATGGTGATGCCGCCCGCCGGCAGCGGCCGCCGCTCGGCGTTTCTCGATTACAACAGCGACTGCATCGAGCCGTGGGACGGCCCCGCCGCGGTCGCATTCACCGACGGGCATCTGATCGGCGCCTCGCTCGATCGCAACGGCCTGCGCCCCTGCCGCTACTTTGTAACGGAAGATCACCTGGTCGTGGCGGGATCGGAAGCCGGACTGGTCGATCTTGATCCCGAGCGAGTGGTGCATAGCGGACGCCTCGGCCCTGGGCAGATGCTGCTCGCCGATCTCGAACGCCACACGTTTTACGAGGACGAGGATCTGCAGCGGCTCTTCGACGCGTCGGCGCCGGAATATGAGGCGCTGCTCGAGCCCACGACGCTCGATGGCGATGCGCCGGTAGCCACGCTCGACGCGGCGGAGCTGAATCGCCTGCAGCTCGGCTTCGGCTACACAAAAGAAGACGTCAACATGATCCTGAAGCCCATGGCCATGGAAGGCAAAGATGCCGTCTGGTCGATGGGCGACGATACGCCGATTGCGCCCCTGGCGCGCACGCCGCGGCCCGTGTACGCGTTTTTCCGGCAGCGGTTCGCGCAGGTGACCAACCCCCCGATCGATTCGCTGCGCGAGGCCTGCGTCATCCAACTCCACACGCGCCTCGGCCCGTGGCCGCACATTCTGGGAACGAAGCAGCGGTTGCCGGGGCTCTCGCTCCAATCGCCGTTCCTTTCGCTGGCGCAGATCGATGCGCTGCACAGCCGGCGTCATCGTCTGGCCGGCGAGCTGCCGCTGGCGGTGCTCGACTGCGTCTTCGCGCCGGGCTGCAATCTGGTCACGGCGATTGCCGACCTTTGCGACAAAGCCATCGAGCTGGTGCGCGGCGGCGCGGCCGTCCTGCTGCTCACCGATCGCGGCTGCGGCGAGCATGCCATGCCGATTCCCATGGCGCTGGCGCTCGGCGCAGTGCACCACGCGCTCATTCGCGCGGGCGAGCGCATCCGTGTCGGCCTCGCGGTCGAAGCCGGAGACTGCCGCGACCTGCATCACGCCGCCGTGCTGCTGGGCATGGGCGCGGGCGCGGTATGCCCGTGGCTCGCGCTGGAGTCGGCGCGGGCGATCAATCCCGAGCACGGCGAAGAGAACCTGCTGCACGCCTTCGATCTTGGCCTCGCGAAGATCATGTCGAAGATGGGCATCTCGGTCGTCGACAGCTACCGGGGTTCGCACCTCTTCGATTGCCTCGGCCTCAGCAACGACGTGGTCGCGCGCTGCTTCGAAGGCACGCCCGCGCCCATCGGCGGTATCGGCTTCCCCGAGCTGGAGAACACGCTGCGCGAGCTGTGGCTCGGCGCGTACGGCGGAACGGAACCGCAGCCCGATGCGCCGGAGAACGGCGAAGGCGGCCCACTGGTTGCCGTCGCCGCGGCAAAAGATCTGCCGGATTACGGCTGGGTTCGCTTCCGCAAGGCGGATAAATCCGAGCCCCACGGATGGCAGCCGCAGACGGTTCGCCTGCTGCAGACTATCACCGGCGCGACGAAAGCGGGCGCAGCCGCGGCCGCCGACCAAACCGTCGCGTGGGCGGCCTTCGGCAGCCAGGCTACCGAGAAAGAGCCCGCGGTCCTGCGCGATCTGCTCGAAATGCGCGCCGCTGCGGAACCGCTGCCGATCGAAGCCGTCGAGCCGGCATCGAATTTCTATCGCCGGTTCATCGCCAGCGCCATGTCTCTTGGCTCGCTCAGCCCCGAGGCGCACCAGACCATCACCGCTGCCATGAACACGCTCGGCGGCCGCTCGAACACCGGCGAGGGCGGGGAAGACCCGGCCGTCTACACGCCGAATGTCGATCTGCCGCTGCTCAACGAGAAAGTGCCGTCGCACCTGCTCAACAACAAGGTCAAGCAGGTAGCCTCGGCGCGCTTCGGCGTGACGGCGCAGTACCTGATGCACGCCGAAGAGCTGGAAATCAAGATCGCTCAGGGCTCCAAGCCCGGCGAGGGCGGACAGCTTCCCAGCCACAAGGTGACGGAGCTGATCGCGCGCCTGCGCCACGCGCAGCCCGGCGTGCAGCTCATCAGCCCGCCGCCGCACCACGACATCTACTCGATCGAAGATCTGGCGCAGCTCATTCACGATCTGCGGCGGATCAATCCGAAGGCCGCGATCGGCGTGAAGCTCGTCTCCGAGTGCGGCGTGGGCACCGTGGCCGCGGGCGTGGCCAAGGCTTACGCCGACTACATCGTGATCGCCGGCCACAACGGCGGCACCGGGGCGTCGCCGCTCTCGAGCATCAAGTACGCGGGCAATCCGTGGGAGCTGGGCCTGGCCGAAGCGCAGCAGGTGCTGATCCGCAACGGACTGCGCGGACGCGTGCGACTGCGCTGCGACGGCGGCCTTCGTACCGCGCGCGATATCGTCATCGCGTCGCTGCTGGGCGCGGACGAATTTGCGTTTGGGACGGCGGTGCTCGTCGCGTTGGGCTGCGATATGGCGCGGCAGTGCCACCTGAACACCTGTCCCACCGGCATTGCCACGCAGCGGCCTGATTTGCGGGCGAAGTTCCGGGGCAAGCCCGAGCATCTGGTGCGCTTCTTCGAAGGCCTCGCGGCCGAGATTCGCGCGCAGCTCGCCGAGCTGGGCCTCGACTCGCTCGAAGCCGCGACCGGACGCACCGATCTGCTGGAGCAAGTCCGCTTCGACGGTTGTCTCGATTTGCGCGCCATGCTCGCCGCTCCCACCGACGGCCTGCGCCACTGGCAGGGCAAGCGGAATCTTCGGCCGGAAGACCACGCTCCGATCGACGACGCGTGGGTGGAACCGGCGCTCGCCGCCTACCAGTCTGGCGAGCACTACATCAAAGACGCCCTCATCGCCAATGAGGATCGCACCTTCGGGGCGCGTCTGGCCGGCGAGCTGGCCATGCTGCAGTCCGCGGGTATCGGGCCGCGGGCGCCGCTTACCTTCCAGCTCACCGGAGAAGCCGGGCAGTCGTTCGGCGCCTTCGCCGTGCCGGGGATGCAGCTCATCCTCAAGGGCCTCGCCAACGACTTCGTCGGCAAGAGCCTATCCGGCGGCGAGATCATCCTGCGCGGGCAGGGTCGCGCTGCGCTCCAGTCGGAGCTGCACGTGATCCTCGGCAACGTCGCGCTCTATGGAGCCACCAGCGGCGCGCTGTTTGCGGCCGGCCGCGCGGGCGAGCGCTTCGCGGTGCGCAACTCGGGCGCGCTCGCGATTGTCGAAGGCGTGGGCGACCACGGCTGCGAGTACATGACCGGCGGCCTCGCCGTCATTCTCGGCGCAACCGGAACCAACTTCGGCGCGGGCATGACCGGCGGCGAGGCCTGGGTCTTCGACGAAGACGGCAAGTTCCTTGAGGAGCAGCGCTATCACGATGGCTTCCTCAGGCCCGAGCCCTACAACGCGCTCGACTCCGAGGCGAAGCAGAGCATCCTCGGCCTGGTGCAGCTCCACGCGGAAAAGAGCGCGAGCACGCGCGCGTTCTGGCTGCTTTCGAAGTGGGAGGAGCTGGCTCCGCGGTTTGTGCGGCTGACGCCAAAACCTCAGGCGTAGCGTGAAACGGCAACTTTCGCGGTCCCGCACGGGTTAAGATTTTTCAGCGGGATCGCGGATGGAACTTCCGCGTCACTTCGTCATCTAAATTGCGTCTCTGTCTTGTCGTTATGCCGACTCGCGCTTTTATGTTCCGCCGTTTTGCGGCTGGAGCGGCCTGCTTTCTCTTCCTCGCTCAGGGGTGCAGTCGCTTCGAGCCCCATGCAGCTCGGGAGTACGTCTACGTGTGGCCGAAGGAGACGTACCTTCGGGATCGGGTGGCTGTGGTCAGCAACCGCATCGCAGAGGTGGTGAACGGTCAGCGCCTCGAAGTGGTCGAGCAGGGCCGTCGTTTTCTTAAGGTGAAAACAGATCGCGGCGAGGCGGGCTGGATCGAGGAGCGCGGGGTCATCGACCAGAAGGTCTACGACCAGTTCACGCAGATGGCGAAGGATCACGGCCAGGATCCCGTGGTGGGAACGGCGACTCTGCTGGACGACTACTGGCTGCGCGACGCGCCGGGCCGGGAGTCGGACCGGTTCTATCTGGTTGCGGAGAACGACAAGCTGCAATTGCTGGCACGGGCCTCGGTTCCGAAACCGGAGACGGCGCAGGCGCGGCCCGTTCCGAGGGACAAGGCGGTGAAAGCCGGCGCGCCCGTCACACCGCCTCCGCCTGCAATGGAAGACTACTGGCTGGTTCGGGACAAAGAGGGGCATGTGGGGTGGGTCCGCGCCCGCACGCTGGAAGAGGACGTGCCCGACGCGATCGCCGGGCTGGGCGAAGGCCAGAAGATCGTGGGGGCGTATGTGCTGCGTACCGTTGAAGATCCGGACTCCAGCGCCCCGGGCGGTCAGGTGCCCGAATACGTCTGCGTGATGTCGGCCTGGAAGGACGGCCTCCCCTACGATTTTGACCAGGTGCGCGTTTTTACCTGGAATGTGAGAAAGCACCGCTACGAAACTGCCTACCGCGAGCGCAACATTACCGGCTTCTTGCCCGTCACTATCAGTAAGCAGACTTTCGGCAACCAGGAGGAGCCCGTTTTTTCGTTTCGGGTGGCCTCAGGCGATTCGGTGGCGCTGGATCCGACCACAGGAATGGTGAAGCCCGGGGCGACGGTGACGGAGAGTTATCACATGGAAGGCGTGATCGTGCGGAGGATCGGCGCTGCGCCGCCGCCAGCGAACGGGGTTGCCCGCAATCCGGCGGGCGGCCGTGAAAAAGTGCGGAAGCGCCGCCGCGGCTAGCGGCTCAGCGGCGGAGGCATGGGATTGGCTGGAAACATCTGGCATCCGGGATTCATCGAACTGAAGGAGAAGCCCATTTGGAATTGTGGTTGCAGAAGCCAATGGGAAAGGCCCGGAGCGGGGGCCCGCTGTTGCACAAAAGGTTCACAAGCCCGTATGGTGGTTGAACACGCCATTGCGGTGGCTGCCGCGCTTCCGGTTTCGGTTTCGCTGCGATTTTTCCTGTAATTAGGCAACTTCACCGTTTTCGAATTGAAAGACAGCAAAGGAGATCGGCTCATGGAAAACAAGCCGGCGCAGAATATTCAGGACACATTTCTGAATACGGTTCGCAAGGACAAGACCCCGATCACGATCTACCTGGTCAGCGGAGTAAAACTGACAGGAAAGATCCGCTCTTTCGACAAGTATTCGGTGCTGCTGGAGAACAACAGTCAGGAGCAGTTGATCTTCAAGCATGCGATCTCCACGGTGGTGAGCACGCGTTCGGTGCTCCACGGAGAGCATCGTCCACCTCATGCGGCCCAGCCTGGTCCCGTTGCGGTAACACCGTCGACGGCGGCGCAGGAGGCTTCCGGCTCCTGAAGGGCCTCGCACGCGTTCGATGCCGTTCAATCTGGCAGGTTCCACGCGAGAACGAGCGCTGCTGATCGAAGTGGCGTTCGGCTCCGAGCGTGGAGCCGTGTCTGCCGTCGCCGCTCAGGCGCGCGGCGCAGCTCAGGCGGCGTCGAGCCTTCACGCGCAGGACGGGCAGGCGCGCGTCGAGGAATTCCGCGAACTCGTCACCAGCGCGGGCGCCGAAGTCGCAGGCGCGATCGCGCAGCACCGTCCCAAAGCCGATCCTGCCACCCTCGTCGGCAGCGGTAAAGTGGAGGAGCTCGCCGCCGTCGCCGCATCGGCCCGCGCCGACCTCGTGATCTTCGATCACGATCTCTCCGCCACCCAGCTCCGCAATCTTGAAGACGCGCTCCCCTGCCGGGTGATCGATCGCACCCAGCTCATCCTCGATATTTTTGCCCGCCACGCCCGCACACGCGAAGGTCAGCTCCAGGTGGAACTGGCGCAGCTTGAGTACATGCTGCCGCGGCTGACGGGGCGCGGCAAAGCCATGTCACAGCTCGGCGGCGGCATCGGCACCCGAGGCCCCGGCGAAACCCAGCTCGAAACCGACCGGCGGCGCATCCAGCGGCGCGTGCTTCAGCTCCGCTCCGAACTCGAGGCCGTCCGCCGCACCCGCGCCCAGCAGCGCCAGCGGCGCGAAGCGGTCCCTGTGCCGACGGTGGCCCTGGTGGGCTACACCAATGCGGGCAAGAGCACGCTGTTCAACGCCATGACTGCACGCTTCGGCGAGCCGGCCCGCAGAAGCGGCAAGCGCGCCGGCGTTCTCGAATCGGCGCGGATGTTTGCCACCCTCGACCCCAAGCTCAGCGCCATCCAGCTCGGCAGCCGCAGAAAAATTCTCCTGTCTGACACGGTGGGCTTCATTCGCGATCTGCCGCACACGCTGGTCACGTCGTTCCGCGCCACGCTCGAAGAGGTCCGCAAGGCCGAAGTCCTCCTCCACGTGCGCGACGCTTCCAGTCCGCTGGGCGAAGAGCACAAAGCCGAAGTCGAAAAGGTGCTCGGCGAGCTCGACGTGCTCGACAAGCCGCGCCTCGAGGTCCTGAACAAGATCGACGTGCTGAGCGAAGAGGAAGCCGCGCAGGCGGCGCGCACAGCCGGCGCAATCCTCGTCTCAGCGAAAGAGGGAACCGGCATCAACGCTTTGATGGAGCGGATCGACGCGGAGCTGATGAAGGACCCGATCCTCGAGCAGCTTTTCCAGATCCCGCAGTCGGAGGGCGATGCTCTGGCCGCTCTGGAAGCCGGTGCTCTGATTCGCGAACGCGAGTACGAAGGTAATTTGGTTCGGATGACGGTGGCCGGGCCGGCATCTCTGCTCGGACGTTACCGCCGGTTTCGCAAAACAGCCCCCAAATAGCACGAGCCGGATGCGGGAGTGGTGGGATCTCCGCGCATCCGGCTCGCCGACCCTGAACCGGGTCGAGGTGGTATTCTTAGTGTACGCCGGAACCCCCTCCGGTCAAGCCCTAAATGCAATGCGGGATGTCTTTTGGCGGCCCGTTCCGATTATCATCTTCAGGAGATTGAAACTTCTGGTCCCGGAGCCCTGTCCCGTAAGTGCCTTTCGTCATTTGACACCCATTTTTTTCGTCTGTTAGAACCAAAGGTTCCAGTTAAGCCTTTCTCGTTTCGTTCCCGACAGTCTTAGCCTGTCAACCTATGGATGAATTGCTGCGTCAACTCGGAGACCTGATGATCGGCGCGGTGCCGACGATCATCTTTTTTGTGGTTTTGGTGCTGGCTTATCGCTTTATTTTGTTTGGGGCGCTGCAAAAGGTGCGTGCCGAGCGGCACAGCCGGACCGTCGGAGCCATTGAAAGCTCCCGCCGGGCCATTGCCGCGGCGGACGTCCGCACGCAGGAGTACGAAGCGAAGCTCCGGGCTGCCCGGGCAGAGATCCTCCGCCACCGCGAGCAGCGAATCCAACAGCGCAACGCGGAAAAGGACAACGCTCTGGGGGCCGCTCGCCTCGCCGCGCAGCAGCGGGTCCAGCAGGCGCAGGCCGCGCTCGAGGCGCAGGCCGTCGACGCGCGCAAACAGATCGAAACCTCCTCGAGCCAGCTTGCAGCCCAGGTTTTGGCGGCGGTTCTGCCCCAGGCAGCGGAGAGTTCCCGTTGAAAATCATGCCTCGATTCCTCAGTTGCTTCCTGCTGCTCGGCGCGCTTTGTGCCCTCCCGGCCATGGGCCAGGATGCGCAGCCGGCTCCAACCCAGGTCCAGCAGACTCGCTCGGCGATGGCCAAAACCGAGCACATGGATACGCCGGAGACCAACGCGGAGGTCGAGGGCTACCGGCACTCCGGCACCGTGCAGGCCATTGCCCGCCTGACCGGGCTGAGCGTCGAGACGACCGCGCAGATCGGGGAGGACTTCAACTCCGGCGTCCTGATCCTCACGATCGTCTATTTCCTCTTCAAGCTGATTCCCGGCATGCTCCGCAAGCGCTCTGAGACCATCAAAAAGGATCTCTCCACGGCGCGCACGGCGACGGAAGATGCCAATCGCCGCCTCGCGGAAGTGGAATCGCGGCTGTCGCGCCTCGGCTCGGAAATTGAAGCCATCCGCCAGCAGGCCGAGCGCGATTCCGCCGAAGACGAAAAGCGCATAGCCGCATCGCTCGAAGCCGAGAAGGCGCGCATCATCGCCTCCGCCGAGCAGGAGATTGCCGCGACCCAGGCGGCTGCGCAGCGCGAGCTGAAAAAGTTTGCCGCCGACCTCGCCGTCGATTCCGCAATGCAGCGGATTCAGCTTTCCGCCGACACCGATCGCGCGCTGGTTCGCGACTTCGGCCAGGGCCTCGGCGACAAGACGGGAGGGCAGGCGTAAATGGCGAACTTCGCATCCCGCTACGCGCAGGCCTTTGCCGACGTCCTCTTTGAGGCGCACCTCAACGCGAAAGACGCCCTGCGGCAGCTCGGCGATTTCGGCGCCGCGTGGCATGAAAGCCGTGACCTGCGCGAGTTTTTCCTCGATCCATCGTTTCCCGTCGAGCAAAAGGTCGCCTTGCTCGACAAGCTCAACGCGAAGCTGGGCATGGCGCAGACAACGCGGAACTTCATTGCGGTGCTGCTCCGCAACGATCGCATCGGTGGCTTCGACGACGTGATGGCCGATTTGCGGCGCGAAATCAATCGCCGCCTCGGCGTCCACGAGGCGAAGGTCATCTCCGCGCGCCGGCTCGACGATCAGGAGCGGCGCGATCTGGAAAAGCAAATCGGCGGGCTGACCGGCGGCCAGGTCGAGGCGCAGTTTGAAGAAGACAGCTCGCTGATCGGCGGAGCCGTCGTTCAGGTGGGCAGCACAGTGTACGACGGATCGGTGCGCGGCCGGTTCGACCGGCTGCGGCAGGAACTGGCGGGCGAATAGCCCGCGCACGAGAAAGACTGGCTGCCTGAGCGCAGCGCACGGAATCACGAGTTGGGGTCAGGAACAGAAAAGCATGGCGCAGATTAAAGCAGACGAAATTACAGCGCTCCTGAAGGAGCAGATTGCCAACTACGACGCAAAGATGCGCGTCGACGAAGTCGGCACTGTCATCACCCTCGGCGACGGCATCGCGCGCCTTCACGGGCTCGACAAGGTCATGGCCGGCGAACTCCTCGAGTTTCCCCACGGCATCGCCGGACTCGCCATGAGCCTCGAAGAGGATCAGGTCGGCAGCGTGCTGCTCGGCGACTACACCGAGATTCGCGAAGGCGATCAGGTCAAGCGCACCGGCAAGATTCTCAGCGTGCCGGTGGGCGAAGCCATGATCGGCCGCGTTGTCAATGCGCTGGGCCAGCCCATCGACGACAAGGGCCCGATCCAGACCTCCGACATGCTGCCCGTGGAGCGCCTGGCGCCCGGCGTCATCGATCGCCAGCCCGTGCGCGAGCCGATGATGACCGGCCTGAAGGCGATCGACTCCATGATCCCCATCGGCCGCGGCCAGCGCGAGCTGATCATCGGTGACCGGCAGACCGGCAAAACCGCCGTGGTGCTCGACACGATCATCAACAACGAGAAGAACGACCTGATCTGCATCTACTGCGCCATCGG
>DATJTG010000086.1:0-38559 GCA_035503555.1 Acidobacteriaceae bacterium
CGGGAAGGGCAACTTCAAGGCGCTGTTTGAGGCGATCGAGCGGGAACAGGCGGCAAGAGGAAACCTGTAGGGAACTGCAAGTCAGCAAATCAGCGGGGCCACCTTCGGGTGGCCCTTCTTCTTGGCGCAAAGTTCAGAACGAAATGCGGCCGGTGATTTCGAGCGCGCGGGGACCAGCGCCTTCAGCGGTCTGCAGGCCGGTGATGGTGCCGAAGCCGTCGGCGTCGACTTCCATGTTGGGCGGCTCGTAGTTGCGATGGTTGAAGAGGTTCGACGCCTCGGCGCCGAACTGGAACTTCGCCTCGTCGCCGATGGCAAACGAGCGAATGAGCGACATGGAGACATTCTGTGTGCCGGGCCCGACGACGTTGCCGACACCGGCGTTGCCGAAGCGTCCGATGTTGTTGCCGGGAATCGCGAAGGCATTGGCGTTGAGATAGAGCGGCACGCCCTGGTAGGTCGAACCGCGCGGCACGTATTTGCTGATGCCGGGCACGATGTCGGCGCGGGTGAAACCGACGGTGCTGAGGACGTTGGTGCCGCCTGGATCGGTGGATTCTTCAAAAGGCGTGAGGAACGGACCGCTCTGGAAGACGAGCACGCCGCCCCATTGCCATCCGCCGGCGATGGCGCGCGAGACGGGGTTGGCGCTGAGGAACGGTTTGCCGCTGCCGAGGGGGAGCTCGTACAGATAGGTCGCGAGGAAGCGGTTGCGGCGATCGTAGATTACGTTGCCGTAGTCGAGGGAGGGATGAAAGCGGTCGGTGACCATATTGCCGCCGGCGGCGACGAACGCGGTGGGATTGTCGCCGGCCTCGTTGGAGAGATCGCGCGTCCACATATAACTGGCCTGGAACTGGAGGCCGTCGGAGAAGCGCCGCTCGACGATGGCGGTCATGCTGTTGTAGTTGCTGAAGGCGCCATTGACGACGCCCTGAATGAGCCCGAGCAGCGGGTAGGGGCGGCTGTTGCCGGCGATGTTGTAGCCGACGGTGTTGGCCGGCACCTGATTCATGTCTTCTTCGGTTTCAAGATTCGCGCCGCGGCTGCCTACGTACGAAATGCGGAAACCGATGTTGTGGCCGAGGTCCTGTTCGGCGGTGAGGTTCCACTGCTGCACGGAAGGATCGTGGTAGTGGATGGGGAAGGCGAACTCGAACGACGCGCTGCCCGGCTGCGCGAGATTCGAGGGGAAAGGATTCGCATACGAGTAGAGCGGGTTGCCGTTTTGGTCGTAATCGTTGGAGTAGAAGCCGAGATAGCTGGCGCTGGCGCCCCATCCGGAGACGAGCGCCCAGCCGAGCGGCGACTCGATGAAGCGGCCCCATCCGCCGCGCAGCACGGTGCGGTCGTTGCGGAAGGGACGCCACGCGAAACCGATGCGCGGGCCGAGGTCGGTTTTGTCGGTGTAGCGGAGGTATTTCGGTATGCCGGCCTGCGCCGCGGTGAGGATCGGCATGGGCGCGATGGACTGCGCGAATGCCGGTTCCGTGAGATTGTTGAGGGCCTGCTGATTGGGAACGACGATCGCGCCCTGCACGCCGTTCTGGCTATAGTCGGGCAGGAAATCGGCGGTGTTGGAATCGACGTCCCAGAGCGGGGGATGCAATTCGTAGCGCAGGCCGTAGTTGAGGGTGAGGCTCGGCGTGATCTTCCAGTCGTCCTGCCCGTAGAAGGCCCAGGCATAGCCGAGGCCGTTCATCGCAGGAGCTTTGACCACGGCGGCGGCGGTGTAGTCGGGATAGCCCAGCAGGAATTGCGCGAAGGGCGCGCTGACCGGATTGCCGGCAGAGTCGTAGCCGTCGATGGCCTGGCCGATGTCGGACGAACTGTCAAAGGCGTACTGGCCGGAGACATAGTTGCCGAAGACGTTGTCGTCGTGATCGGTCATGCGGCGGAAGTCTCCGCCGAATTTGTAAGTGTGCTGGCCGTGGGTCCAGGTGATGTTGTCGAGGACCTGGATGATGTTGCTGCGCTGCTTCGAAGGCTCTGCGCCGCCGGTGGGCATGAATCCGACGATGGTAGTGTTGGGGACCTCGGGCTGCGTGTCGACCTGGGGCACGGAGAGGCCGACTTCGCTGAGATACTGCGCGGTGGTGCCGGCCATTTCGGTCGCGGTGTCGGTGCCGTTGAATCCGGCGCGGACTTCATTGACGAGCGTGGGGCGGATGATCCAGTTCCACGCGAGGGTGAGGCCCTGATCCGTTTCCGGCTGCTGGAACGGGCCGGTGGAGACGCTGCCCGCGTTGTAGCAGAAGAAGGGGCAGGAAATGTCGGGCGCGGAGGTCACCGAGCGGTCCTTGTAAGTGAAGCGCGCAAAGATGGAGTGGGCGGCGCTGATGGCTCGATCGATGCGGAGATCGCCCTGGTTGCTGGAGATGGGCGAGGGGAAGTTGACGGCGTAGTTGTTGGAGTAGGAATCGGACGGGCCGGTGTTGGGCGCGGGCATGAGGTACCGCATGAAGTTGGCGGAAATCGCGGAGACCGGCACGGCATTGCACGGAATCGGCGTGACGCCGTCCGGCTGGTACACGTTGGCGACGTTCATGCCCGGATCCTGGGCTGCGAGGTAGGCGCAGATATTGCCGTTGCGCATGGCAGCGGAAGGCACGCTGGCGACGATGGGCGTGTCGTGCGGCAGGCGCAGGCCTTCGTAGCTGGCGAAGAAGAAGGTTTTGTCGCGGCCGTTGTAAACGTTGGGGATGATGACAGGACCGCCGAAGAATCCGCCGAAGTCATTCATGATGAGCTTCGGCTTGCTGGTGGCAAAGGGATTGCCGGAGTCGAGCGCGGCGTTCTCGTGATTCTCGAAGACGCCTCCGTGGAAGGCGTTTGTGCCGCTCATGGAAGTGGTGGTGACGTCGGCGACACCACTGAACTCGGCGTTGTTGTTCGTCTCGCTGACGCGGATTTCGGAGATGGAGTTGAACGAGGGGAAGAGCTCGTTGATGGGGCCGCTGTTCTCGACATCGACGCTGCTGATGCCGTCGATGGTGAACGACATGAGCGCGGGGGTGGTGCCTTCGACGGCGAGGTCGCCGCTGTCGTCGGTCTGGACGCCGGGTTCGGTAGTGAGCGTGGAGATGGGGCTGGTGGAGCCGCTGGCACGGGAGTAGATGGCGACGGGGAGATCGTTGAGCTCGGTGCCGGTTTTGGTAACGGCGATGCTGGAGACGTCGGTGGTGATGACGCCGGCGGAGTTGGCCTGCACGACGACGGTTTCAGTGCCGGAGCCGGGCTTGAGCGTGGCGTCGACGCGCTTGGCTTCGCGGGCCTGGAGATCGAGATCGGAATAGGTGGCTTTGCTGAAGCCATTGCCGGAAACGGTGACGACGTAATGGCCGGCCTCGAGATTGACGAAGCTGTAGCCACCGGCTGCGTCGGTGGTGGTCGTGCGAATGGCGGCGGTGCCCGAATTGGTGAGGGTAACGGCAGCGCCGGGCACGATGGCTCCCGTGGAGTCGACGACGGTGCCGAGGATGGAGCCGAAGGTGGATTGAGCACGCGCCGGGAGGGAGCTGAGGAGAAAAAGAAAGGCGAGAAGCCAGAGCGCGGGTGCGGTTCTGGTGCGGGGAGACCGGAGACGCAGGGAGACTGCGTCGGCGGTTTTGATCATCTTGGTCACCTCCTGCGAATGCGGGGCGTGGCTTACTGCGCAACAGCTTCGTCCGGCGAAACCCTCAGCGAGCGGGGAACGAGGCGCGAGCGAGGCTCGGGTCAGTCTGCCTGGACGGGATGGTTCATCGTACATTCACAATCGCGGAGAGACAACGGAATTGGAGTCGCGGGCTCGGGTGGGGAGAGAATCCCACTCAAGCCAACAGGAGGCTTGGGCGAGGCACTCGGCGATTTAGCGGCGTGAGCGACGGAGGAAGCGCGCGACGGGTCCGTGGCCGGGGCGCGACTCGCGCAGGAGACGGGTGAAGGACCAAATGAGAAATCCTATGCCGGAGAGGACGACAAGGCTGAGGCCGTCGAGGGCCATTTGATTGCCGGAGATGGACATCGCACTTCCCTGTCTTCGATTGAAGGCGAGGAAGGCAGAAGCGCGGCGCAAGGAAGGCGTAAGGGTTTTGTAAAGGCGTCAGATGGCGCGATGGTGCGCTTAGTCAGCGACCATGAGTTCGCCGGGGAGGATGGGGCGGGTGCGGGGCAGGATACCGCGAGCGGCGAGGGATCCGAAGACGACGTACACAGCGATGTAGATGGCGAGCTTGACGACGTCGGTGGTGTGGTTTTTCGGCAGCGTCTTCCAGAGTACGAGCAGGACGGTCTGTGCGGCCGTGACGGACCAGACGGCTCCGTAGAAGTAGCGGCGCTCCCAACCTTCGCCCTGGGTGGAGCGGCGCACTCGCGGCAGAACGCCGAGCAGGCCGAGCAGCAAAATGACTGCGAGCAGCGGCGTGTAGCCGTGCTGGTAGATCTGTTTCAGGCGCCACTGGCCGGACCAGGCGGCCCACGCGAGTCCGGCGAGGTTGAGGAGCGCGAAGTTGAGCAGCGCGTTCCACGCAAAGGTGTAGCAGATGCAGCGGTAGAGCGGGTTGCGGCGATCCTCGTCGAAGCGGAGGATGTAGGGCGCGGGCTCTGCGCCGGGAAGCTGGCCGAAGAGCGCGGCAATGCCGGTGCCAGCGAGCACGCAGGCGAGCCAGATCCAGTTCGCGCGGCTGCCGCCGTGCTCGAAGAGGCTGAAGGTGAGCGGCCCCGGCGCGAGGAAGAAGACCCAGATCCAGATGGGCCAGTGGGCGGCGCGATACCGGCGGGTGTTGCGCTTGCGCATTTTGCGCCGGCTGGCGTATTCGACGCGGACGGAGAGGGTCATGGACGTTGTGATTATATTTCCGCGGCGATAGCGTCGCGCGAAACGGGCGTGAAGGAGATGGTCAGCAGGTCGCCTTCAACGGCGATCTGAACATCTTCGAGCGAGCGCACGACCCAGTCGGCGGAAACGAGACTTTCGAGCGAATGCGAGAAGAGGGTCGCGAGGACTTTGCATCCGGCGGCGTGGCCGGCTTCGGCGCCGGATGCGGAGTCTTCGATGACCAGGCAATCTTCCGGGGCAACTCCGAGGATTGCGGCACCCTTGAGGTAAGGCTCGGGATGCGGCTTGCCGTTCGCGACCATGTCGGCAGAGACAATGCGGGCGGGGACGGGGACGCCTCCGTGGGCCATGCGGCTGCGCGCGAGGCGATCGGTCGCGGAGGTGACGACGGTCCAGAACTTCTCAGGAAGAGCAGCGAGAATGGCACGCACGCCATGAAGCATTTCCACACCGATGTTGTCGTTGAGCTCCATCTGCTCAAGCCACTCCAGCTCTTTTTGGTCGTTGAGATCGGGGCGCAGTTCGCGGACGGTTTCGATGGCGCGGCGCCCGTGCGCGATGCGAATGGCGAGCGCGGGCTCGACCGCGCGAGAACGCGCCCATGTTTCCCAGCTGCGCTCGACGGATCCGATGGAGCTGATGAGGACGCCGTCCATATCGAACAAAATGCCGCGCAGATGCAGGACAACGGGGGAAGGAGCGGGCGAACTACCCATGAAATCAGGGTAGCAGTTCGGGATGATTCGCTCTGCGAGCATGAGGCAGCAAAAAGCAGGCGGGAAGACAGTCGAAGTCGTGTTACCCTCACTCTTTCTTTGTGAAGGCTCGCGCATCCTCAGCCGGTTCCTGTATGGAAATGTGCGAAGTTGAGAATTTGGCGACGCCGAGGGCTGCACTTTTGCGAACGGCCGGATATCGGATGGGATGGACGGCCGCGCTGATGGCGGTGGCGCTGCTTGCTTCCGGCGGCTGTTCGCGGCGGGCGCCCGCTCCCGCGCAGACGGCGGAGCACGATCCGCTGGAGATTCCGCAGACTCCGGAAGGTGCGGTGATCTGGCGGGGGAAAACAATCTTTGATCACACGCCGAGCCAGGTGCAGGGCTGGCGCGGAGATCGGTTGTCGTGCGTGGACTGCCATTTGAAAAGCGGGACGCAGGCGTTTGCGGCGCCGATGTACGGAACGGCGAACGACTATCCCTCGTTCAGCGCGCGCGCGAGGCGAACGATCACGCTGGAGGAGCGGCTGCAGGAGTGCTTCGTGCGCAGTGAGAACGCGCCACCGCCGAACGCGCAGGGCGATGTGATACAGCCGCTGGTGGCGTATATCCACTGGCTTTCGCGCGATGAGCTGAAGGATCGCGCGGCGACGGGGCGCGGGTATGGAGACTTTCCCGATCTGAAGGGCGATGCAGGGCGCGGACGAACGCTCTATGCGAAGAAATGCGCGGGTTGCCACGGGCTGGAGGGCGCGCCGAATCCGGCAACGCTTTCGCCGCTGTGGGGGCCAGAGTCGTGGAACGATGGAGCGGGAATGAACCATGCGGAAGTGCTGGCGGCGTTCCTGCTGCGGAACATGCCTGCGGACAAGCCGGGAACGTTGTCGGCGCAGGAGGCGATGGACATTGCGAAGTACGTGGATTCGCGGACGCGGCCGAGGTTCAACAAGGCGTACGTGAAGTATTGACGGCGCGCATCGCGGTTGACACGCGAAGAAGGCAGGACCTAGGCTGGGATCAGGATGATCGCGTCTTCCCTAACCTGCATGTGTTGTTGTCGCTGCGTGCGGGTGCGCGTCTGAGAATCTGGTTCGGAAATCAGAAATTCCTCAGAACCCACTCCCCGGATCGGTCCGAGTGGGTTTTTGCGTTGTACGATACCCTATAGACTTGGTGGGGAATTCCCACGGAAAGGTCGAATCCATGTCGCTTCGCATCAACGATATTGCGCCGGATTTCACGGCGGAGACTACGCAGGGGACGATTCACTTTCACGAGTGGATCGGCGATCACTGGGCAGTGCTCTTCTCGCACCCTAAGGACTTTACGCCGGTGTGCACCACGGAACTGGGCGCGGTGGCGGGCCTCGAGAAGGAATTTGCGAAGCGCGGCGCGAAGGTGATCGGGCTGAGCGTCGATCCGGTGTCGAGTCACTCGAAATGGGAGCCGGACATCCAGGAAGTGACCGGGCACAAAGTGAACTACCCCATGATCGGCGATCCGGAACTGAAGGTCGCGAAACTGTACGACATGCTGCCGGGCGACGCGGGCGAGACTTCGGAAGGGCGCACGCCGGCTCACAACGCCACGGTGCGCACGGTGTTCGTGATCGGACCCGACAAGCGGATCAAGTTGCAACTGGCGTATCCGATGACGACGGGACGCAACTTCGACGAGATCATTCGCGTACTCGACTCGATGCAGCTGACGGCGAAGCACAAGGTGGCGACGCCCGCGAACTGGAAGCACGGTGAGGACGTGATCCTGACCGGCGCGGTGTCGAACGAGGAAGCGGATAAGCTCTTCCCCGGTTACAAGACCGTGAAGCCGTATCTGCGGACCGCGGCGCAGCCGAAGTAAGATGGGAGCAGCCGCGCCTGCGGCTGAAGGATGGACCTCTGCCGTGCGGATCGGCGCGGCGGAGCGAGAGCACCGGTGGCGAAGTGGCTAACGCGCTGGTCTGCAAAACCAGTATTCGCCGGTTCAATTCCGGCCCGGTGCTCCAGAAAAACAGCGAAAAGCAGCTAAAGGCCGCGAGAAGCAGCAAAATGCAGTCCGGTAGCGTAGCGGGCAGCCGGTTATGCGCGCTGCATGAGCGTGCGGAGCAGCGCTGTGGCTTCGTCGAGCTCGGCGAGGGGGACGCATTCGCGGCTGCTGTGGGCGGTGCGCATGTCGCCGGGGCCGAAGACGATAACTTCTTCGGCGAGCGAAGCAAACAGGCTGGCCTCGGAGCCAAAGGGGATGGAGACGGCGTCGCGCCCGGCGAGCGACTCCATGCGGCGGACGAGACGCGAGTCTGCGGGCGTTTCAAAACCGGGCTGGCGGCGGAGTGGTGTGATCTTCGCCTGTGCGCCGGGGGCGGCAGCATTCAATTTTGCAATCAAGTCCGTTACAGAATGGAAAACCGCGTCAGCAGGCTGGCCGGGGATGGGGCGCCACTCCAGCTGAAAGTGGCAGAGGCCGGGGACAATGTTCTTCGCAGTGCCGCCCTGAATGGTGCCGATGTTGAGGGTGGTGTATCCGGGGTGGAAGAACGGGTTCTCGTCCCGGGCGATCTGCTCGGCCAGCTTTTCGATCGCAGTGATGACGCGGGCGGCATGGTAGATGGCGGAGTAGCCCTGCGCGGGATGGGCGCTGTGGGCTTCCTTGCCGGTGACGGTGACTTCAGCGAGGCAATAGCCTTTGCCCGCGCGCGCGGGTTGTAGCGACGTGGGCTCGCCGATGACCATGCGGCGGGGATGCAGCGTGTCGTCGGCGATCAGATGTGCTGCCCCGACGCAGCCAATTTCCTCATCGGCTGTGAGGACGATGCGAAGGCCGTCGATGAACTGGGCGGGATCGATTGTGGAGGTGGCCGCGAGAGCGCAGGCGAGGAAGGACTTGACGTCGCACGATCCGCAACCGTGGAGATGGCCGTCGCGGACGAAAGGATTAAGGGCGTCAGTCCATTCGGCGGCGTAAGGCACGGTGTCGGTGTGGGACATCAGCACGAGGTCGGAGACGCGATCGGAGAGACTCTGTCCGGGAGGCGCGGCGATGAGGTTGACCTTTTCGACGCCGGCGGGATCGCGATAACCGACGGGGCGCGTGGACCAGCCGCGTGCGTGCAAAACGCCGGCGGCGTATTCGACGACGGCGCGGTTGGAAACGGGGGACGGCGAGGGTATGCGAACGAGATCGACGAGAAACTCGGCGGCGGACTTCATGCTGCGCTTCCGGGTGCCTCGCGCCAGACGGCGGTGTGGACCTCGGCGTAGCGGCTGATGATTTCGTCCTGCAGAGGATGGCGGCCGTCGCGCACCGCGAGCTTGCCGGCAATGGCGACGTCGCGGATGGCGGTGCGATTGAGGGCGAAGACGATGAGCGGCAGCAGATCGGCGGCAGAGTGGCCGGCGATGGAGGGGTCACGCAGATCGACGGTGAAAAAGTCTGCGAGCGAACCGGCGGCCAGGTCGCCCGCGGGGACGGCTAGAGCGCGCGCACCGTTGGCGGTGGCGCAGGCGAAGAGGCGCTGCGCCAGAGGCACGTCGGCGATCTGATCGAGGATGGCGCGCTGGCGGCACTTGAGGCGCAGGTGGTAGTCGAGCTGGCGCGCGTCTTCGAGGGGATCGATCTGCGCCTGGCTGTCGGAGCCGAGAGCGACAGGGATGCCATGCCCCATGACGCGATCGGCGCAGAAGACGCCGTCGCCGAGATTACGTTCGGTGGTGGGGCAGGCGCAGATGTTGACGCCAGCTTCGGCAAGCAGGCACATTTCCTCGCCCGAGATGTGGGTTGCGTGGATGGCGGTCCAGCCGGGCGCGAGCAGATGCGCGTTGGCCAGTAATGTAACCGGCGTGGTTCCATATTCGCGGACCGATGCTTCGTTTTCGGCGGTCTGCTCCGAGATGTGCATGTGGAGCGGCACTCCAGAGGAACCGGCGAACGCGGCGATCTCGCGAAGGTCGTTGAGGGTGACGGCGCGAATGCTGTGCGGCGCGACGCCGATGCGGACATCGGCAGACGAGTCAGGATAGGCGGTGCGCAGCAGCGCGGAGTTGCGCAGGTAATCGGGGAGCGTCTCGAAGAAGCGAGTTTGGCCGGGATCGCGCGAGAGCTGGTAGCCCGAGCGGAAATAAGCAGCGCGCAGGAGCACGATGCGGATGCCGACGGAGCGCGCAGCGGCAATGACCTGATGCGCGAGGTGATTCGGGTCGTCGTAAGGGCGGCCGCCGGCGTCGGTGTGCAGGTAGTGGAATTCACCGACGGTAGTGGTTCCGGCGAGCGCCATTTCGAGGAAGGCCATGCGCGCGACGTCGTGGATCTGTTCGGGCGTAAGCTGCGCGGCGGCGTGATACATGGTGCCGCGCCACGACCAGAAATCCTTGCCGCTGGTAACGCGGGATTCGGATTTGCCGCGGATGAGGCGCTGGAAGGAATGCGAGTGCGCATTGATGAAGCCGGGGAGCAGGGCTTTGCCGGGGAGATCGACGACGGTGGCGGGTGCGGCGTTGGCGCCGACGGCGAGAACGCGGCCGTCGTCGCCGACAAGGAGACCGGAGCCGGAGAGGAACTGGCCGCCTGCGAACAGGAGCGAGGGACGAAAGAGCGTGGGCATCAGACGACTCCTGCAGGTATGCCGCGGATCCAAATTTCGCGGACGGGGTTGGTTCCGAGAGTGTAGACGAGTTCGCGCCAGTCGGGGCCGTGCAAAACGGCAAAATCGGCGGGCAGCCCGGGCGCTATGCGGCCCGCGTCGGTGAGGCCGAGCGCGGCGGCGGCGTTGGCGGTGCCGGCGATGAGGGCTTCGGGGGCGGTGAGTCCATTGAGGCGCACGGCAAGGGCGAGGGCGGCGGCCGTGGAAAACAACGGGCTGGAGCCGGGGTTGAGATCGGTGCCGACGGCTACGGCTGCACCGGCATCGACAAGCGCGCGGCCCGGGGCGGCGGGCAATCCAAGATGGAGGGTGACGCCGGGCAGGATGGTAGCGATGGTGGACGTGGAGGCCACGGCGGCGATCTGCTCAGGACTACAGGCTTCCAAATGATCGACGCTGAGGGCGCGGAGGCGCAAGCCCAGCTCGAGTCCGCCGACGCGCTGGAACTGCTCGGTGTGGAGCTTGATGCCCAGGCCATAACGTCGCGCGGTGGTGAGGATGGTCTCAGCTTCGGCCGCGCTCCAGGCTTCTTTCTCGACGAAGACATCGACGGCACGGGCGAGATTCTCGGCGGCGACGGCGGGGATGAGCTGGGTGCAAACTTCCGCAACGTATGCGGCACGGGCGGAGGCATCCTGCGGCGGTACGTGGATGAGCAGGGTGGGAACGATGCGCGCGGGCGTGCTGATTGCCTGGATGGCGCGGAGCATGGTGAGCTCTGCTCCAGGAGAGAAGCCGTAGCCGGATTTGACTTCGATGACCGACGCGCCCGAGGCCACGAGCGCTTCGATGCGCGGCTCGGCGAGCGCAGAAAGCTGCGTCTCCGTGCAGGCAGCGGTGGCTTCGATAGTGCTCCAGATGCCGCCGCCGGCGGCGAGGATCTGTTCGTAGGAGACGCCAGAGGTGCGGGCGTCGAAGTCGCCGAGACGATCGCCGGCCCACATCGCGTGCGTATGCGGATCGACGAGGGCAGGAACGACGGCGCGGCCGCCGAGACCGACGGTTCGAGCGGCTTTGCCGGCCCACTCAGTGCGCGGGCCGATCCAGGTAAACACATCGCCGGTGACGGCGATGGCTGCGTCGTCGATGAGGTGCAGGCGGCGCATCTCCTTACCGCGCAGCGGCCCCGGGCAGATGGCGGTGGCCAACTGGGCGATCCCGGTGACGAGGAGATCGGCTTTCATGGGAGACTCGGCAGATCGAGACCGCGTTCTTTCGCGACGGCGATGGCCTTATCGTAGCCCGCGTCGGCGTGACGGATCACGCCCATGGCAGGATCATTGCGGAGACAGAGGCGCAGGCGAAGCTCGGCTTCGTCGCTGCCGTCGGCTACGGCGACCAGGCCGGCGTGCTGGCTGTAGCCCATACCCACGCCGCCGCCGTGGTGGAAGCTCATCCACGAAGCGCCGCTGGCGATGCCGGTGGCGAAGTTGAGCAGGGGCCAGTCGGAAACCGCGTCGGAGCCGTCGAGCATCGACTCAGTTTCACGGAAGGGGCTGGCGACGGATCCGGCGTCGAGGTGATCGCGGCCGATGACGACGGGAGCTTTGAGGCGGCCGTCACGCACCATCTGGTTGAAGAGCAGGCCCGCGCGATCACGCTGTCCGTAGCCGAGCCAGCAGATGCGCGCGGGCAGTCCCTGGAAGGCGATTTGGTCGGCGGCGTAGGTGAGCCAGGAGTGGAGACGCCGGTCGTCGGGGAAGAGCTGCAGCAGAGCTTTGTCGGTCGCTGCAATGTCGGCCGGATCGCCGGAGAGCGCAGCCCAGCGGAACGGTCCGCGGCCCTCGCAGAAGGAATCGCGAATGAAGGCGGGAACGAAACCGGGGTAGGCGAAGGCGTCGGTAACGCCGGCCAGTTTGGCCTGGGTACGGAGATTGTTGCCGTAATCGAAGGCGATGGCGCCGCGCTGCTGCATGGCGAGAATGGCGCGAACATGCTCGGCGATGGCGGCTTTGACGCGGGCGAGGTAGGCTTCGGGGTCTTTGGAGCGAAGCGTATTCAGATCTTCGTCGGCGCGCGCGATGGGGAGATAGCCCCAGAGAGGATCGTGAGCGCTGGTCTGATCGGTGACGAGGTCGGGAGTGAAGCCCATCGAAACCATGCGCGGAAGGACTTCGGCAGCGTTGCCCATGAGGCCGATGGAGACGGCCTGGCGCGCGGCTTTGGCGTCGCGGGCGAGCGAAAGCGCTTCGTCGAGCGAGGAAGTGGCCTTGTCGAGATAGCGGGTTTCGAGGCGTCGCTGGATGCGGTGCGGATCGATTTCAACGCAGAGGGCGACGCCTCCGGCGAGCTTCACGGCGAGCGGCTGCGCTCCGCCCATGCCGCCGAGGCCCGCGGTCACAGTGATGGTTCCAGCGAGCGAATTGTTGAAGTGGCGCTCTGCTGCGCCCTGGAACGTCTCGTAGGTGCCCTGGAGAATGCCCTGAGTACCGATGTAAATCCACGAGCCGGCGGTCATCTGTCCGTACATCATCAGGCCGGCGCGGTCGAGGCGATCGAACTCCTCCCAGTTGGCCCAGTTGGGGACGAGATTGGAGTTGGCGATGAGGACGCGCGGCGCGAGCGGCTGCGTTTCGAGCACGGCGACGGGTTTGCCGGACTGCACGAGCAGCGTCTGGTTGTTTTCGAGGCGGTCAAGCGTGGCGACGATGCGATGAAAGGCTTCCCAGTTTCGGGCGGCTTTGCCGCGTCCGCCATAGACGATCAGCTCGGCGGGCTTCTCTGCCACCTCGGGATCGAGGTTGTTCATGAGCATGCGCTTGGCGGCTTCCTGAATCCACCCGCGAGCGGTGCGGGTGTTGCCGCGGGGTGCGCGAATGGTCGGAGCGGGTTCGTTCATCCGAAGGTGCCTCGTGGAGCAGGTTACCGGGTAGGAGCAGGGTACAGGGAACAGGGTACAGGTTGCAGGGAGTTGGCTGGGGCGAGCATGGTTTCGCGGCATGGACACTGCAGTAACGGAGGGCGACGAATAACCGTCACTGTCCTGGAGGAATCGGCGGTATCCTGCCGGGTTGCGAGGCGGGCGATGAAGAAACTTGCGATGTTGCTGGCAATTGTGCTGGTGGCTGCCGGTTGCGGAAGCAATTCGGGGACGCACACAACCGGGCCGCAGTTTGCGTTCACGCTGGGCAGCGGGACGGTGACGACGTTTCCGGGGCAGGCGACCGGAGCGATTGCGATGACGGTGACGCGGAGTGGATCGACAGCGAATCTGACGGCGAGCGTGGGCGGATTGCCAACTGGCGTGACGGCGACGGTGCAGTCCCCGGGGAGCAGCAATGCGGGATCGCTCACGCTGACGAACACGAGCGGGACGCCAGGGGATTACCCGCTCACGGTGTCGGTGACTGACGGAACGTATTCGGTGACGCAGCCGCTGACGCTGACGGCGGGGGTACTGGCGACGGTGGCGTCGAACCGTTTGGGGACGTTCCAGGAGGCGATGTCGACGTCGTTCCAGGTGGCAGAGTGGAACCAGGGATTCTTCCAGGATTTCTCAAGCGCGCAGCCGGAATTGAACACGCTGAATCCACAACACACGCGGATGCAGGTGATGTCGCAGGCGATTCCGCAAACGGCGGCGGACGCCTGGGACTTCACGATGCTGGAGCAGACGGTGGAACCAGTGCAGGAATCGTCGGATCACAGTCCGGAGTTCCAGGTGGCGTATGCGCCGGCCTTCATGTACGTGAACGGGACGACCACGTTCACCGATCCGACGTTCCAACAGTTCGCGGGCTATGCGGCGAACCTGGTGCGCTACTACAACACAGGAGGATTCACGGCGGGTGGAACGCTCTACCAATCGCCGAACAGCTATCCCGTCACATACTGGGGGATCTACAACGAGCCGAACGGGAACGGTATTACGGCGAGCGAGTACGTAGAGATGTACAACACCCTGGTTCCGGCGATGCTGGCAGTCGATCCTGCGATTAAGATCGTTGCGCTGGAACTGAGCGACTACGGCACGGAAGAGCAGCAATATGTGCCGCCGTTTGTGGAGGGAGTTACCGCGCAGGTGGACGTGCTGGCGACGCACTTTTATTCCACGTGCAATCAGAGCGACAGCGACCAGACGGTGATGAACACGGTGCCGGGATTCGCGAGCGGCGTGGAGTACATCTACTCGCAACTGAAGACGAATCCGAAGCTGACGAGCGTGCCGGTGTGGATCCTCGAGAACAACGTGAACGCGGATTACGAAGGCGCGAACGGGATGAGCACGTGCAATCCCGGGCAGGTGTTTGTCGATGATCATCGCGGGTCGAGCGCATTCTTCGCGGCTTGGCGGCCGTATGTGTTTTCGCAGGTGGGCAAGGCGGGCGCGCAGGCGCTCTATCACTGGTCGTATAACGGCGATCAGCAGTACGGCGAATTCAACACCGCGAGCGGACAACTGCAGCTCAGCTACTGGGTCGACTACTGGCTCGGGAAGTATTTCGGGCAGGCGCAGTGGCAACTGCTGCAGGCGACCACCAATGACGATGGCAACGTCGAAGTGCTGGCTGTGCAGCGGCCGGGCGGGCCCACGCTCGTCATGATTACGGACCACGCGGTGGCCGGGGCTTCAGACAACAACGGCACGGGCGCTCCGCGAACGGTGCTGCTGAATGTGAGTGCGCTGGGGAGCTTTACGGGCGGAAAGCAACTGACGCTCGACGCGAATACCAGTCCGACGAATGGGCCGACGGAGCAGCCTCTGACGCCGGCGGCGCAGATGCAGGTGACGCTGGGTGGATACGGGACGACGATTTTGACGCTGCAATGAGTGGTTGGCACCAATCGCTCACTGCCCGAATCCGGACAGATTTGCGCTGGCAAAATGCGCTCTGGAGAAGTCGCAGGTTTGTGACATAAGTTGCGTACTGCTTCTGGTAGCCTTGGTGCGCGGTTTTGAAGCCGCTATAAGGAGAACGAGCCAATGCGTTTTCGGGGATTGCTGTGTGCGGGTATGTGTTTGGCGCTGGCTGGGCCAGCGGTGACGATGGGGCAGGAAGGAGGCGCGGCAAGCGCACAGAAGCCGTTCACGCCGGCGCCCATCGCCCCGGCCGATTCGCTGAGTGCGCTGGAGAGCCTGTTGCAAAGCGAAGTGGTGAGTGCGGCGGACGCCATGCCCGCCGACAAGTACGATTTTGCGCCGCCGGCGACCTACGGCACGTTCGCGGGCGTGCGCACGTTTGGCCAACAGGTGAAGCATCTGGCCGAGTCCAACTACGAGTTTTTCCAGGGCTGGAGCCTTCCGGGGGCTGTGGATTCCAAGACGATTGAGGCGCTGAAGACGAAAGACGACATCATGAAGGCGCTGAAGGATTCGTATACCTACCTCAATGCAGCCATCGCGAGCATTACGCCGGACAATGCGTTCATGTCGGTGCAGGGACCGGCGAAGTGGAAGCTAACTCGCGCGTCGACCGCCACGTTCGCGCTGGCGCACTCGATGGATCACTATGGGCAGATGGTTGAGTACCTGCGCATGAACGGGATCGTGCCTCCGGCGAGCCGGCAGCAGGGTTCGATGTAGGCCAAAAGCCAAAGGCCACAGGTCACAGGGCGCGGCGTTGATGCTGCGCCCTTTTGCTTTTTGCAGCCTGCTCTCTGAGACAATGATGCGGAATGGCCCTGGGACGGAATGTAGAGGTTGAAGACGCGCGCAGGCATCCGGTGCTGCGCGTGCTGGTGGTTCTGGCGCTGCTGCTGGCGCTGGCCGTAGCCGGCATGGTGGTGACCGGCGGCGTATGGCTCAAGCACAAGATGCAGTCGTCGCTGCCGGTGATTGATGGGCAGGAACTAACGCCGGGGCTGACGGCACCGGTGACGGTGCGGCGCGACCAGCACGGCGTCCCGCACATTCAGGCCGCGAACATGGACGATCTGCTCTTCACGCAGGGCTACGTGACGGCGCAGGATCGGCTGTGGCAGATGGATATGGCGCGGCGCATGGCTGCGGGGGACGCGGCGGAGATTCTCGGGTCGAAGCTGGTGGAACACGACCGGATGCAGCGCATCCTGGCCATGCGGCCGACGGCGGAGCGGCTGATGGCAACGCTGGATCCGCAGAACCGTCGCTATTTTGAGGACTACGCGCGCGGGGTGAACCAGTACATCCGCGCTCACGGCGACCGGCTTCCGGCGGAGTTCCGGCTGCTGATGTATCAGCCGAAGCCGTGGCAGCCGTCGGACTCGATCGTAATCGTGCTGAGCATGGTGCAGACACTCGACGAGCACTGGCCGGAGAAGCTAGTGCGGGAACGGCTGACGGCGCGCCTGGGGCCGACGCTGGCGGCGGATTTGTATCCCACGGGATCGTGGCGCGATCATCCGCCGATATCGTCGGAGCTTCCGATTACCGCGCCGAATCAGGTAATGCCCGACGTGCCGCTGGACGAATCGCAGACGGGAGAACTGCGCGACGATCTGCTGCATGTGGAGCAACTGACAGGTCATGCGCCGGGCTCTTGCACGACGTGCATTGCCGGATCGAACGAGTGGGTGGTGGCTGGGTCGAAGACGGCGAGCGGGCGGGCGATGCTGTCGAACGACATGCACCTCGAGCAGCAGATTCCGAACATCTGGTACGAGAACGGGCTCGAGGCTCCGGGATTTCACGCAACCGGCGTGACGGTGCCGGGCATTCCCTTTGTAGTGGCGGGCCATAACGAACATGTGGCTTGGGGATTCACCGCGCTCTACGGCGACAACCAGGATGTCTACGTCGAGCACACGAACGCACAGGACGAGTACCAGGCTCCGGATGGAACGTGGCGGCCGGTGGAGCACGCGCAGGAGACGATTCACGTGCGCGGCAGCCACGATGTGACGGTGGATGTGGCGAGGACGGACCATGGCGTGGTGATCACGCCGCTGATTCCTGGCGAGACGCGCACGCTGGCGCTGGACTGGTCGATCTACGATCCGAAGGCCAGCGGATTTCCGCTGCTGGCGATCGATCGGGCTTCAAACTGGACGGAATTCCGCTCGGCATTGGCCGGATGGTGGGCGCCCACGCTGAATGTTGTTTACGCCGACGATCAGGGGCACATCGGATACCAGGCTGTCGGGTATATTCCTAGCCGGCCGGGCGGGCTGGCGGGCGTGCCCATCACCGACAATCAGCACGAGTGGCAGGGATACATTCCATTCGACACGATGCCGAGCGCGTACGATCCGCCGGATGGGCTGCTGGCGACGGCAAATGCGCGGGTGACGCCGGATGGGTATCCGACGCCGCTGACGCTGGAGTGGGCGGAGCCGTATCGCAACGAGCGCATCTGGAAATGGCTCTCTCCGAAGCAGAAGCTGACGCAGCAGGACATGCTGACGCTGCAGACGGACATCTACTCCGAGCTATATCAGGAGGTCGCCCAGCGGCTGGCCTACGCGATTGATCACGCGAAGCAGACCGACGCACAACTGCGCCAGGCGGCGGACCTTTTGCGGACGTGGGACGGCGTGGTCAGCGTGGATTCGCCGGCGGCGACGATTGTGGAGTCGGTGCGGTTCCTTCCGGCGATCCTGCGGCCCAAGCTGGGCGACGACTGGCGACTCTACCGGTGGGCGGAGAGCAGCTATGTGACCGAGCAGATCATCATGAAGGAGCCGGCGGCGTGGCTGCCGCCGCATTACGCGACGTGGGACGACTTTCTGACGGATCTGGTGCGGCAGGGACTGGCGCAGAGCCATGCGCCAGCAGACTTATCCACCTGGCGTTACGGACAGACGCACGTGATCGACCTCGAACATCCACTGTACGGGCTGCTGCCGTGGTTCAAAAACTGGACGGGGACGGGACCGCAGCCGCAGTCGGGCAACACGACCACCGTGAAGCAGGTGGGGCGGACGTTTGGGCCGTCGCAGCGGTTCACCATCGACTGGGCCAACGTGGACGGGGCGACCGAAGACATCGTAATGGGCGAATCGGGCGATCCGCTGAGCCCGTACTACCGCGATCAGTGGCCGTACTGGTACGGCGGCAAGACCTTCGCGCTGCCTTTTTCCGATGAAGCTGTGACCGCCGCGACGGCGCACACGTTGCATCTGGAGCCGTGAAGATTTCGTTTCAGTTCCCGAAGAGCCTCGCGAGCGAAGCGACGCGGTCGCGGCGGCGCCGCTCCCTGATGCGGGTGGTGCCGCTGATGGCGGTGCTGCCGCTGGCGTGGCGCGGCACTTCGTGCGGGCAGGATTTCGATTTCCATCTGCAGAACTGGCTGGAAGTCGCGCTAAGCTGGCGGCACGGAGTGCTGAACCCGCACTGGGCGGCGTCGGCCAACTATCTGGCGGGGGAGCCGCGGTTTGTGTTCTATCCGCCGCTGAGCCGGTTCCTTGGCGCGGCGCTGGGTTGCGTGCTGCCATGGTCGTGGACGCCTCTGGTTTTCACGCTGCTCTGCCTGCTGGGCGCGACTTGGGCGCTGCACGCGATGGCGCGGGAGTGGGCCGGCGACGATAACGCAGCACTGGCGGCATGCCTGTATGTGCTGAATCCCTACATGCTGTTTGTGGCCTACGAGCGAGGCGCGATGGCGGAACTGCTGTGCGCTGTGTGGATGCCGTTGCTCGTGCTCTACGGCCTGCGACAGGCGAAGGCGTGGCGGCCGTTGGCGCTCACGGTGGCCGCGCTCTGGCTAACCGATCCGCCGGCGGGCGTGATGGGCAGCTACCTGCTCGCCGGGCTGGTGGCCGTGGCGGCGGCGCAACAGCGAAGCTGGCGTCTGGTGGGGCGCGCAGCGTGTGGAGTCGCCCTGGGTTTGGGGATGGCGGGGTTCTGGCTGGTTCCGGCGGTCTACGAGCAGCGGTGGGTGCAGATCGGCGAGGCCATTGGGCCTCTGATGCGCGTGGAGGACAGCTTCCTGTTCAGATTCGTGAAGACGCCGGCGGGCGCGTCACCGGATGATGCGTTCGCGATCGCCTACCACAACGGCGTGTTGCGAGCGGCTTCGTGGATCGCGGTGGTTCTGCTGCTCGCGACGGCGGTGGCGGCGTGGCGTTCGTGGCGGCGGAAGAGCGCGGTATGGTTGCCGCTGGTGGCTGCAGCGGCGGCTATTGCGGCTCTGCAGTTCCGATTTAGCGATGTGGTGTGGCGGCACGTGCCGAAGCTCGCGTTTTTGCAGTTTCCCTGGCGCTGGCTGCTGGTGCTGGCGGTGCTTGCCGCGGGCCTGACCGCGCTGGCTCTCAAGCCGGAACCGCCGACGCGGCGAGCGATCGCGTTGCGGGCGCTGGCGGCGCTGGTGCTGGCGGGAGGGATGGTGGCCGTGGCTTCGGTGTACTTCTGGCAAGTGTGCGACGACGAGGACAATGTCGCGGCGCAAGTCCAGACGTTTCACGATACGGGATTTGAGGGGACGGACGAGTACACGCTCAAGGGGATCGATCTCGACGATCAGGCGGGCATTGCGCCGGGAGTTGTCGATTGCGCGGTGCCGACCGCGAATTGCGGGGACGGACCGGTTTGGGTGATGAATGCGCAGGCTCTGCAGAGTCACCGTGATGCGCCGGCTGCGACAGACCACGCGCTGCAGATCGCGGCTCACGTGAAGATCTTGCGCTGGCAGGCGGAGCACAGGACGGTGGATGTGGACAGCGCATCGGCGGCGTACGCCGTCCTGCGGCTTGTGGACTATCCAGCGTGGCGCGTGACGCGCGATGGCGTGCCTGTGACGCCGGCGCGGACCAGCGACGGATGGATGGCGGTTCCTGTAACTGCGGGAGATCAGAAGATCGACGTTCGATGGCGGACGACGCCGGATCAGCGGGAGGGATATCTCGCTTCGCTTCTTGCGCTGGCTGCTGTGCTCGTTGGCGGCTGGATGGAGAAACGCCGGGGAGGGTTGGAGACGCCGGGTCCAGTATCATGATTTCCATGCAGGCCAGTGGTATGCAAGTGGATGTAGCTAAAGTGATTCACGAGGGTGCGGAGCGAACCGATGAGGCGCTGGAGCGGCTGCTGCCCCCGGTGAGCCAGGTTCCCGCTTCAATCCACGGAGCGATGCGGCACAGTGTGTTCGCCGGAGGCAAGCGGCTCAGGCCGGTGCTGGCGATGGAAGCGGCGCGGGCGATCCGGGCGGCGCAGGGCGGATCGGGACTGCCCGACGGGATCGAAGAGGTGGGCGCGGCAATCGAAATGCTGCATACCTACTCGCTGATCCACGACGATCTGCCAGCGCTGGACAACGACGATCTGCGGCGGGGCAAACCCACGTGCCATGTAGCGTTTGGCGAGGCCATCGCGATCCTGGCCGGGGACGCGCTGCAGACGCTGGCCTATCAGACCCTGGCGCATCTGCGCTGCGCGCCGCTGCAGGCGATCCGCATTGTGGGGCTGGTCGCGGAGGCGACCGGGACGGTAGAAGGAATGATCGGCGGCCAGGTGCTCGATCTGGAGGGTGAACACAGAAAGCCGACGGCCGAGATGGTGCAGGCGATCCATCGCGCGAAGACCGGTGCCCTGATCCGGGTGAGCATTGTGGCCGGGGGCGTCTACGCAGGCGCGACCGAGGCCGATGTGCAGCGGCTGACGACCTTCGGCACCAAGGCGGGGCTGGCGTTCCAGATTGTGGACGACGTGCTCGACATGACGCAGGATTCCGCGCACCTGGGCAAAACGGCTGGCAAGGATGTGGCCAGCGACAAGGCGACGTGGCCGGCGGTGTTTGGGATCGAGGCTTCCCGAAAAGATGCGCAAAGGCTGATTGCCGAGGCATTTGCGGAACTGACGCCCTATGGCGAGGCAGCCGAAAGTCTAAAAGCTGTGGCGGGGTTTCTGGTCGACCGGACGCACTAAGAATCAGGCAACAGGGAAAAGTTCAAAATGAAAGGTGAACCCGGAAACCCGCTTTTCTAGATGCCCATGCCGTATTCGGCGCTCATCTCTTCTCCGGCGTGGGAGAAGAAGTCGGTCGGCGTCTGGTGGCTGAACTTGTAGCGCACGCGAAGCTCATGGCCGATGTAGAGGCCGAGGGCGGTAATTCCCAGGGCAACGGACGTCCACCCTACAGCGCGGAGGGCGCGCGAGGTGGGGGTCAAATCAGAGGTATCGAAGTCAGTCACAGCCTTCTCTTTTCCGCACAGGCAGACGATACAGCGCCTCAGCAACGCCATGGGTTCATGATAGCCCAGTCGCACCCATGAATCGCAGCCTCGGCTTATAGGTATATCGGCCGCCAGGCGGGCGTCTATACCTCATTCGAGGGATTCGATGCGCCGAAGGATTCCCACTTTGTTCTCAGGAGGTAAAAAACTTGCCTCGATGGAATTTGCGGCCAGCTCGCGCAGGTGTTCGGGGGTAAATCCGAAGGTCTCCTGAGCCAGAGCGTATTCGGCGTCGAGATCGCTTGCGAAAAGCGCGGGGTCGTCGGAGTTGAGGGTGACCATAAGACCGGCGTCGAAGTAGCGGCGCACGGGGTGGTCTTCGAGGCGGAGGCAGCAGCCCGTGCGCACGTTGGAGGTGATGCAGATCTCCAGCGGAATCTGGCGCTCGGCGAGGATGCCCATGAGCTCAGGGTCGTGGATGGCCGACAGCGCGTGGCCGAGGCGCTCCGCGCCGATGTTAATGGCGCCCCAGATGCCCTCGGGTCCGACGGATTCTCCGGCGTGGGCGGTGAGGCGCAGGCCGGCGTCGCGTGCTTCGGCGTAGAGGTCGCGGAAGGGCTCGGCGCCAGTGCGGCGCTCGTCGCCGCCGATGCCGATGCCAACAATCGACGGGTAGGACGCGCGCATTTCTGCCGCCTTGCGGAAGACCAGGGCTGCTTCGTCAGCGCCGAAGTGGCGGACGGCGTCGAAGATCCAGTAAACGGTAATGCCCAGCTCGGCTTCGGCCCGGCTGCGGGCGCGCTCCATGCCTTCGAAGAGCGGCTCGAACTCGCAGCGGCGCCAGTAGTAGACAACGCCCACGGAGACATAGACCTCAGCGTGGATGACGCCCTGGCGCGCCAGTCGCTCCAGCATCCGCCATGTGGCCAGCTCGTAGTCGTCGGCGGTGCGCAGGTGACCGGTCACGGCTTTGAAGGCCAGGAGGAAGCCGGTGAAATCGGAGTAGCTGAAGAGCGCCTGGGCCTCGGCGAGGTCCAGCGGGTCTTCATGGCGGGCGCTCAGCTCAACGAGCGTTTCCGGAGAGACGGTTCCTTCGAGGTGCAGGTGCAACTCCGCTTTGGGCAGGGCGCGGATGAACGAAGCAGGATCCATGAGGGTAACTGTTCAGAGTAAATGAATGGGGAATTCCCTGGTTGATAGCCAGCATGGTTCCCCCGGCGCGAAGGGCAGAGAATACGCGAATGGGGGATAGACGAGGGTTTACCGGCAGCCGCTACAATCCGTGCATGACGCCTCCGTCGAAGATCGACGAATTTCGCCGCGCGCTGCTGGAGTGGTTTGACGCGAGCGCCCGTGACTTGCCCTGGCGGCAAACGCGCGATCCCTATGCGATCTGGGTTTCGGAGACAATGCTGCAGCAGACGCGTGTGGCGGTGGTGAAAAGCTACTACACGCGGTTTCTGGAGAAATTTCCGACTCTGGAAGCGCTGGCGAAAGCCGGCGAGGCCGAGGTGCTGGCCGCGTGGAGCGGGTTGGGGTACTATCGGCGGGCGCGCGCGCTGCACGAATCGGCGCGAGCGGTGATGGCGGAGTACGGCGGGAAGGTTCCCTCGACTTCGGCGGAGCTGAGCCGGCTGCCAGGCGTGGGTGTCTACACGGCCGCGGCGGTGGCGAGCATCGCGTTTGGCGAGCGGATCGCCGCTGTGGACGGCAACGTGAAGCGCGTGCTGACGCGCTGGTTCGGCCAGGAAGCCGATGCGGATGAGGCGCGCAGCGGACAGCTGCGCCGGGACGCGGCGAGCCTGATCGATCCCGAGCGGCCCGGTGACTTCAATCAGGCCATGATGGAGTTGGGAGCGACGGTGTGCGTGCCGCGGGCGCCGCTGTGCCTGACCTGCCCGGTGCGGGCCCACTGCGTCACACGCGGGGAACATCCGACGGGGCCGGCGAAGCAGATGCTGAGCCGGAAGACGGCGCTGGCTCTGCTGCAGCGCAGGCAATGGCCGAAGAGCGAAGTACTGCTGCAGCAGCGGCCGCCGGACGCCTCGCAGATGCCGGGTATGTGGGAACTGCCGCACCTGAAAGAAGGCAGGGAAATCGAGGACGCCGTGCTGCTGACGGTGCGGCACTCGATCACCAACACCAACTTCTATGTGACGGTGTACGGGCTGAGCGTAAACGAGCAGAAGCTGTTGGCGAAGGGCGGCGAGCGGGCGTGGGTTCCGTCGCGCGAACTGCTGGAGCGTCCGCTGACGGGGCTGACGCTGAAGGTGCTGAAACGGCTGAAGGTGATGCCGGGCTACAGCGGATCGGGGCCGGCGGTGCTGGTGGGCGAGCTGGTTCCGGATGCGGCGCGCGAGTTCGACGCAGATTGACGGGCGCGAACTGACAGTCGCGCATTGACAAACAAGGCCGCCGTCGCCATTCATATTCATTGACATCGATTTGAGCTGCAGGCGCTCGCCTGGATGGGCGATGTGTGTGCGGCGTGAAGGGGAATGCATGCAGGACACTGAGACGATCGCGGCTCCGCCGCTGACCGTGCTGAACGAAGAAGAGGCCATGCTGCGGGATACGGTGCGGCAGTTTGCGCAGCAGGAGATTGCTCCGCGGGTGCGCGTCATGGACGAGGCGCAGAAGCTGGACCCGGAGATTCTGCGGCAGCTGTTTGAGCTGGGGCTGATGGCCATGGAGGCTCCTCTGGAACTGGGTGGCGCGGGCGCGTCGTTCTTCAGCGCGGTGCTGGCGGTAGAGGAGATTTCGAAGGTGGATCCGGCGGTCGCCGTGATTGTCGACGTGCAGAACACGCTGGCGGTAAATGCGATCCTGCGCTGGGCTACGCCCGACCAGCAGCGGATGTGGCTGCCGCGCATGGCGCAGCAGACCGTCTGCGCGTACGCGCTGAGCGAGGCCGGATCGGGTTCGGATGCGTTTTCGCTGGCGACTCAGGCGCGCAAAGACGGCGACCACTATGCGCTCACCGGACGCAAGCTGTGGATCAGCAACGCGCTGGAGGCGGACCTGTTTCTGGTGTTTGCCACCGTCGATCCGCAGGCCGGATACAAGGGCATCACGGCGTTTATCGTCGAGCGCGGCACGGAGGGGTTCACCGTCGGACACAAGGAAGACAAGATGGGCATTCGCGCGTCGTCGACCTGTGAGCTGCTCTTTGACGACTGCCGCGTTCCTGCGTCCAACGTTGTGGGCGAAGTGGGTAAGGGCTACAAGATCGCGATTGAGACGCTGAACGAGGGGCGGATCGGGATCGCAGCACAGATGCTGGGCCTGGCCGAAGGCGCGTGGTCGCATGCCGTGAAATACGCGAAAGAGCGCAAGCAGTTTGGCAAGGCGATCGCGGAGTTCCAGGCCGTTCAGTTTTCCCTCGCCGAGATGGCGACGCAGATTGAGGCGGCGCGGATGCTCGTCTACAACGCGGCGCGGATGAAAGGCGCGGGTGTGCCGTTCGTGAAGGAAGCGGCGATGGCAAAGCTGCTGGCTTCGCGCGCGGCCGAGGACGTGGCCAGCAAAGCGGTTGAAATCTACGGGGGTTACGGTTTTGTTAAGGACTACCCCGTGGAGAAGTTCTACCGTGATGCGAAGATCGGATCGATTTACGAAGGCACGTCGAATATGCAGTTGGCGACGATTGGAAAGATGATCCTCAGCGCATGAGGGGAAGCACAATGCTCGAAGACAACAAGGCGCTGGCCCGCCGCTGGTTTGAGCAGGTATGGAACCAGAAAAGCGAGGCTGCCATCGACGAGATGTTCAGTCCGCACGGTAAAGCCTACGGATTTCCTCAACCGGAATCGGTGGTCACTGGGCCGGAGGCATTCAAGCAGCTGCAGCGCGACTTCACCGGGGCTTTTCCGGACCTGCAGATCGTGATCGATGATCTGGTTGCCGAAGGCGATGTGGTCGCCGTGCGCTGGCATGCAGAAGCCACGCACAAAGGTCACCATCTCGGATTTCCTGCAACCGGCATGAGGGTGTCTGTCACCGGCTCATCCTTTTTCGCGGTCGAGCAGGGGAAAATCGTGGATGGCTGGAATCACATGGAGTTGACGGGGCTAATCCGGCGGCTCCAGCAAAGTTGAGGGGCGATGACGAGCGACGAGTTTCGGGATTCGTTGAACCAGAACGAACCGCCTGCGGGCCTTTCCGCGCCGCTTGCCGCCCTGTGGTGGGACGCCAGAAGCGAATGGGCGAGAGCCCACCGCCTCGTCGACGAGCTGGAAACGAAGGACGGCATGGCCGTCCACGCGTATCTGCACCGCAAAGAAGGCGCGGAATCGAACGCGAATTACTGGTACGACCGCGCGGGGCGCGCGCATCGGCGCGATGCGCTTAGCGACGAGTGGCAGGCGCTGGTGGAGGCGTTGCTGGTGCGCCGTGTTTGATCGTCACAGCGTGTAGCGTTCCGCGGTGATCATCTCCTCCGCAACCGCGCGGCCCAGCGCGACGGTGTTGATGGGGTCGTGCTTTGCGAGCCGCCGATAGATGGCCATCTGAGTCTTCAACATGTCGCCCTCGGCGATGGAACCGAGAATGCGCTCGGCTGAAGCCGAAATGATCCGGAACGAACGCGCGGCGGCCAACTGCGCGAGCGCGATAGCGGTCTTGCTCCGACCTGCGAACTTTTCCGCGCGCAGGATCGCCGATTCCATCACCAGGATTTCCATCAGGATGTCGGCGAGCGCGCCCATGATCTCCTGCTGATCCTGCAAATTCGTCGGATATTTCTGGCTGGCCGCGCCGGAGCAGAAGAGGCCAAGCTTCTTTGCGCTCGCGAGCAGCAGTTTCTCCGCGCCCAGCGGCCCGGTAGCCTCCTCACGCGCGCCGGGACCAGCCATTACCTCATCCATCACCTTCGCGATAGCAGGCAGCAGCGCAAGACGGCCCTGCATAGCGCGCTTGAGCATGAATCCGGTGATGATGAGGCGATTGATCTCGTTCGTGCCCTCAAAGATGCGATTGATGCGAGCATCGCGGTAACTGCGCTCCGCCGGATACTCCTCGACGTAGCCGTATCCGCCGTGAATCTGCACGTTGTGGTCGACGACGCGCTCGAGCGTTTCGGAGCACCACACTTTTACGATGGAGCACTCGACGGCGTAGTCTTCGATGCGTTTTTGCACTTCGCTGGCCGGAGCATCGGAGGGCAGCGTGGAAAGCGCAGCGTCGATGGCGCCGACCACGCGGTAAACGAGGGCTTCGCCGGCGAAGATTCCGGCCGCGGCGTCGGCGATCTTTTCCTGCATGAGGCCGAACGACGTGATGGGCTTGCCGAAGGCCATGCGCTGCTTGCCGTACTTGATCGCGTTGCGCAGCGAATGGCGCGAGCCGCCGATCGCGGCTGCTCCTAATTTGTATCGGCCGACGTTCAAAATGTTGAACGCGATGTGGTGGCCCTTGCCGGCTTCGCCGAGCAAATTGCCGGCGGGAATTGCGCAGTCGGAGAGCACGAGCGGGCAGGTCGATGAGCCGCGGATGCCGAGCTTGTGCTCTTCCGCGCCAATGGTCAGGCCGGGCGTGTCGCGCTCGACGAGGAAGGCGGAGAATTGCTCACCATCAATCTTGGCGAAGATGATGAAGAGGTCGGCGAAGCCCGCGTTTGAGATCCACATCTTCTCGCCGTTGAGGATGTACTGCGAACCGTCGGGGGAGAGCTTCGCCTGAGCGCGGATGTTCATCGCGTCCGAGCCTGAGGAGGATTCAGAGAGCGCGTAAGCGGCGATCCATTCGCCGGAAGCGAGCTTCGGCAGATACTTTTCTTTCTGCGTGGGCGTGCCGTACCAGATAACGGGCAGAGTGCCAATGCCGGTATGCGCGCTGATGCTGACCGAGAAGCTGGCCGAGACGGCAATGCGGTCGGCGACGAGCGCGGACGTTACCTTGTCGAGCGCGAGGCCGCCATACTGTTCAGGAATATCGACGGCGAGGAGGCCGAGCGAGCCGGCTTCGAGCAGAAGCTCCCGGGTGGCCGCGAAATTCTTCGCTTCGATTTCAGCCGAGCGGGGCAGGATCGACTTTTCGGCGAACTCCGCGGTGGTGCGGGCGATTTCTTGCTGCTCATCGGAGAAATCTTCGGGCGTGAAGATGTCTTCCGGCGCCGCGTTGGCGATGAGGAAGCTGCCGCCGGGGATGACTTTGGGAAGCGATGCAGTGGCCATGGGCTTACTCCGAGAAGCTATCGTACGCCGGTTGGAGGGTTGCAGCGATGAATCCGTCAGCTCAGATTCTCGAAGATTCCCGCCGCGCCCATGCCGCCGCCGACACACATGGTCACCATGCCGTAGAGGGCGTTGCGGCGCGGCATCTCGGCGAGAAGGGTCGCCGTCAGTTTAGCTCCGGTGCAGCCCAGCGGGTGACCAAGAGCGATGGCGCCGCCGTTCACGTTCACTTTGGCAGGATCGATACCGAGTTGGCGGATGACGGCGAGCGCCTGGCAGGCGAAAGCCTCGTTCAGTTCGATCACGTCGATCTGGTCGAGGGTGAGGCTGGCGAGCTTCAGCGCTTTAGGCACGGCGTGGACCGGGCCCATGCCCATCTCTTCGGGATCGCAGCCGGCATAGGCGAAGGCGACGAAACGAGCGAGCGGCCTGAGTCCAAGCTGCCGGGCGCGCTCGGCGGACATGATGACGGCGGCCGCGGCTCCGTCGGAGGTTTGCGACGAATTGCCGGCGGTGACCGTGCCTTTGGCATGGAAAACGGCAGGGAGTTTAGCCAGCGCGTCGAGCGTGGTGTCGGCGCGGGGGCCTTCGTCGGCGGCGAAGTCATTCGTAACGGTCTTCGGCTTCGTTTTTCCGTTGGGCGTGAAAAACGTAACAGGGACGGGCACAATTTCACCGGAAAACTTGCCTGCCTGCGCGGCGGCAACGGCTTTCTGATGGCTTTCTAGGGCGAAGCGGTCGGCATCTTCGCGCCCAATGCCGTAGTGTCTGGCGACGCGCTCGGCGGTAAGGCCCATGGTGAGGTACGAGCCGGGGTGGTTCTCGACGAGCCAGGGATTGACGGCGATTTTGTGGCCGCCCATGGGAACAAAGGACATCGATTCAGCGCCGCCGGCGACGATGACGTCCGCGCCTCCGCCGCGAATGCGATCGGCGGCGAGCGCGATGGCCTGGAGGCCTGAGGCGCAGAAGCGGTTCACCGTCATCGCGGACGAGGAAACAGGCAAGCCCGCGCGCAGAGCGACGATGCGGGCGAGGTTCATCCCCTGCTCGGCTTCGGGCATGGCGCAGCCGAGGATGACATCGTCAATCTCGCGGGCGTCGAGCTGCGGCACGCGAGCGAGCGCGCCCTGGACAGCGACGGCGCCGAGATCGTCAGGTCGCGTGGAACGCAGGGATCCGCGGGGAGCCTTACCGACAGCGGTGCGAACAGCACTGACAAGAACAGCTTCGGGCATGGTTTAGTTCCTCAGAGGTTTGCCGGTTTTCAGGGTGTGGGCGATGCGCTCCTGCGTCTTGCGCTCGCCGCAAAGCGAGAGGAAGTGCTCGCGCTCGAGTTCGAGCAGATACTGCTCGCTGACGGACGTGCCGGAGGTAACGGGGCCGCCGCAGAAGATCTCCGCGAGATGCGTGGCCACGGTGACATCGTGATCGGTCGCGTATTCGCCCTCGCGCAGCATGTGGACGCCGAGCTTGAGCGCGGCCAGTACGCTGTCGCCGGGAGCGGGGATATCGGTGATTTGCAGCGGCGCGCGGTAGCCGGCTTCTGCCATAGCTAAAGATTGCTGCTTCGCGTCGTGGAGCACGCGGTCGCGATTCATGGTGATGCCGTCGGTGGGGCGCAGCAGCCGCAGGCTTTGCGCCTCGAAGGCGGAGGTGGAAACCTTCGCGAGGGCGACGTTTTCAAAGAGTGTGCGCATGGCGTGGTGCAGCTCGACGGAGTCGCTGCGCGATGCGGCGGGCGCGGCGGCCGACGCAATCTCGACAGCGCGCAGGGTCATCTCCTTGCAGCCGCCGCCGGCGGGAATGAGGCCGACGCCGGTTTCGACGAGGCCCATGTAGAGCTCGAGATGCGCCTGGCGTTTCGCGCCGTGCAGCGAGACTTCGCAGCCGCCGCCGAGCGTGAGTCCGAAAGGCGCGACGACCACGGGTTGCGGGCAGAATTTGATGGCTTGCGTCATCTCCTGGAAGCCGCGGATGTAGAAGTCGATCTCGTCCCACTCTTCGTCCTGGGCAGCGAGCAGAAGCTGGACGAGGTTGGCGCCGGCGGAGAAGTTGGCGGCGTCGTTGGTGATGACGAAGCCGCGGAAATCGCGGACGGCGGCGGAGTCGGGTCGGAGATTCTGGCGGACGAAGTTCACAATGTCACCACCGAGCGCATTCATCTTGGTGTGGAACTCGATGCACGCGATGCCGTCGCCCACGTCGACGAGCGACGCGCCGGGGTTCTCGGTGACGACACCATTCGACCGCTTCGCACGGCTCAGGGTGATGACGGCGCTTGCGTCTTCGGTGGGCAAATAGGAAGCCGAACGCGGATCGAAGACCTCAGAGCCCTGATTGTGATACCAGCTCGTCGCGCCGGAATTGAGCAACTGATTGACGGCCTCGGGCAGATCGCGGCCGGACGCGCGAATTTTCGCAGCAGTTTCGGCTACGCCGGCCGCATCCCACATCTCAAACGGGCCCATTTCCCAGTTGAAGCCGGTGCGCATGGCGCGATCGATGTCGGCGATGCTGTCGCTGATTTCGCCGATGCGGTTGGCGGCGTAGAGCCAGATATCGGGCAGGATCTGCCAGTAAAAGGCCGCGGCTTTGTCCTTCTCAGGATTGCCGCCGAGCAGCGCGCGAATGCGCTCGGCAAGATTTTCGATGGGCTTGGCCGCGTCGAGCGCAGGGATGCGCGCTTTCTGCGCGGGTCGGTATTCGAGCGTGGCGAAGTCGAGAACGAGACGATCGTCGCCATCCGCACCCTTTTGCTTTTTGTAGAAGCCCTGGCCGGTCTTGTCGCCAAACCATTTGCGTTCCAGCATCTGCTCGAGGAACGCGGGCAACTGCACGTCGGCGCGCTCGTCATGCGCGTGGGCGGCGAAGTTGCGGACGACGCTGCCAAGCACGTCCAAACCCACCATATCGGCGAGGCGGAACGTGCCGGTCTTTGGCCAGCCCATCGGTTTGCCGGTGAGCAGGTCGACTTCTTCGACGGTGAGGCCCTGGGCCTGCATCACGCGCAGAGTGTTGAGCATGGCGAAGGCGCCGATGCGGTTGGCGATGAAATTGGGCCGGTCGTTGGCGAGAACGACTGACTTGCCGAGATGCACGGTGGCGAAGCGATTCACGGCGGCGATGGCAGCCGGATCGGTGTCGGGCGTGGCGACAACCTCGAGCAGCTGCATGTAGCGCGGGGGATTGAAGAAATGGGTGCCGAACCAGCGGCGGCGCACTCCGGCGGGCAGCCCTTCGGAGATGGCAGCCACCGGCAGGCCACTGGTGTTGGTGGTAAAGAGGGTCTCGGGGCGGAGATGGGGAACGACGCGGGCCAGGAGGGCGCGCTTGATGTCGAGGTTTTCGGCGACGGCTTCGATCACCCAGTCGCATTCGGCGATCTTCCCGAGGTCGTCGTCAAAATTGCCGGTCCGGATGCGCGCGGCAAATTCAGGCGAAGCCAGGGCCGCCGGCTTCGACTTCTTCAGCGCCTCGAGGGCCTTCGTGGTGAGAGCGTCGGGATCGCCCGGCTGAGCCATATCGAGCAAAAGAACGGGAAAGCCGGCATTGGCGATGTGGGCAGCGATGCGGGAGCCCATGGTGCCGGCTCCGAGCACGGCAACGCGGCGGATGGGGTAATGCGTGGCGGCAGACGGGGTGGCGGCGGTTTCACTGACGGTGGCCGAGGACATGCGAAATCTCTCTCCGGGGGCGAATCTGAGCCAACGTAACAAGCTATCCGATTCAGGGTGGTTCTGTCCGGTTGCAGGGCGGTGTGGCCGAGCGTTCCCTGCATCCGATAGAGTGAGCGCTATGCGGCGAGTGATTTGGCTTATGACGGGATTGGCGTTGTCTTGTGCGGCGGCGTGCGGGCAGCAGGAAGAACAGCCGCGGTTTACGGCGGAGACGCCGAACGGGCAACCGCTCTGTACACTGCGCATTCACGTCACCGGCTTCAGGAACAACCACGGCAAAGCGGGAGGCACGATCTTCGCGTCAGCCGATGGATGGCCGGAACAGACGAGCAAGGCGGTGGTGCACGGGCCCTTTCCCATCGTGGACGGCCAGGCGATGGAGGAATTTCATTTACCGGCGGGGAAGTATGCGGTGGCCGTGATCCACGACGAGAACAGCAACCACAAGCTGGACCGGAATTTCCTGGGGATTCCGAAGGAGGGGTTCGGGTTCGCGAACAATCCCAGGGTGGCGCTCTCGGCGCCGTCTTTCGCCGCGGCTGCTACGCAGGTGAGTTGCCCGGTCACGCAGATCGAGGTGCGGCTGATCTACAAGTGATGCTCTGTCCGGGCCCATGCCGCGATGAAAAAGCCGCCCGGCGTGGGCGGCTTCTTCCTTTGTGACGGAGCTCTATGCGGCGTTGTGGCCGGTTTCAGGCGACGGCGGCGTCTGCGGTGTTTCCGGCGACTTGGCGCCGGGATTCACCAGATCGCGCAGCTCTTTGCTGGGCTTGAAGTAAGGGACCTTCTTCGCAGGGACCTCAACGCGCGTCCCGGTCTTGGGGTTGCGGCCGATGCGCGGCTTGCGCTGGCGGATGCGGAAGCTGCCGAAGCCGCGGATTTCGATCTTGTCGCCGGAGCGGAGGGCCCCGATGACCGAGTCGAAGATGGTTTCGACGATGACTTCACTGTCGCGCCGCGTAAGGTCGCCCAGTTTCGTTACTTCTTCAACAAGGTCGGCTTTGGTCATAGCAGGCGTCACTCCCAGGGAAAGGCTTAGCCTCGTTCTCCATACTAGATGCAATCCGTTCGGCTTGCAAAGTCAAGGAGTTGCAGGATTTGTTTGCGGGCAGGAGACAGACGCGGGGCCCGGAAGGAGAGATCGGCCGCTGCAGGATTCCCGGCAGCCAGCAAAAATGCGGCCGGGGCGTCGATCCCCGGCCGCGAAATCGTTCGAAGAGCGAGAGAGTTCAGAACGTGATCCGGCCGCCGAACTCCATTTGTCGCGGGTTGCCGTTTTGCGTGTTCAGGACGCCCCACGATCCCGGCGCCGAAAGGCTGAGCGAAGGATCGAAGAATTCCCGGTGATTGAACAGATTGCCGGCGATAAACGAGAACTCAAAGGTCGTTGACTCCGCGATTTTTATGTCTTTTTTCAGCTGGGCGTCGACGTTCCAGTACGACTGGCCGGTGATAGGCCCCAGCCCGGAGTTAGTGGTGTCGATGCCCAGAATCGGAGGACGGACCTGGTTCCAGACGGCGGCCGGATCCTTGAACATGTTCACCGGAGTTGCCGAAGTCTCAGTGCCGATCCCGTTGCTTCCGGACACTCCAAAATGCGCAGAGTGTCCGCCCTTATAGGGGCTGGTAAACACGCATTGCTCGTTTTCGTAGAAATCGTTGCCGTCGGCCGCGCCCCACGCCTGCGCGCCCGTCCAGGTGCCGCACCAGACCGGTGCGCCGGACCCGGCCGTGAAGATGGGGGCAAAGTTCCAGCCTCCGGCGACGCGCCCCAGGAAGCCCGACTGTCCCTTGAACCACGGTTCCGCTGCAACCAGAAAGGCGTTGTACACGACACGGCGGTCGAAAGCCTGCCTGCCGTATCCGGCGCGCGGGTTGAAGGCATCGTTGGTGGTGTATTCACTGGTGGCCTGGACCAGCGCTCCGGTACCCAGAGCCTTGCTCCAGGTGAAGTTGTTCTGCATCGTCAGCCCGTGCCAGTCGCGAGTGCCGAAGCTAACGAACATTCCGTTGTAGTTTCCATAGCCGACGCTGCCGTTCAGCGCCGAGCCGCTGCTCATCTGTCCGGCGGTGTTCTGCATGGTGTGGGGGAAGCCGAAGGGCCCGTTGTCGAGATCGGACCAGAGACTCCAGACCGACTGCGTGGTCAGATTCCCCAGTTCCTGATCGAGCACCGCCGCCGTGCAACTGGAATACGGCGTCGTCGAACCATTGGACATTGGTTTGTCGCAGTAGCCATTCGCCTTCAGGGCGGCTTCGAAGAACGGCTGAGCGCCGACCGAATTGATGAAGGTGGCGTAAGCAGGGTTGGGTGTCGTGCTGTTGGGGAGATAAGGAGAAGGCACACTGGCGCCGCACGCAGCCTCAGACATGTCGCAGCCGAGCGCTCTTTGCAGGTTTGCGTAGGCGGTCTGGAACTGCTGGCCGCCCACGTTCATCATGTAGGGCACTGCGTTGAGGTTGATCGGCTGGAATTCGTGGTGCACGAGGCGGCCGATATAGCCAACTTCGAGCAGGGACTTCTGCCCGACTTGGCGCTGAATGGTGAGGTCGAACGAATCGATCACATTGGGACGGAAGTGAGGGTCCATTCCTTCGGGGGCAGCGGCTTCGATATCGTTGACGCCGGGGAAATCCGGTTGTGGCAGCGTGGCGGCAGCGGTGGGAAGAGGGGCTGAGCTGCCGTCGACGCCGATACGGAATGCGTTGGCGGCGGTGGGATTTGTGGGACCGCATGTGCCATCCATGAAAGGCTGGGTGCACTGCACGGCCTGGATCAGCCCGACACCGAGCAGAGGCACGAGCACGAGATCGACGCCGTTCAGGCGGCCATAGATACGGCCGTAGCCGCCGCGAACCACTGTAGGCCTGGAGAACGATGGGTTCCACGCTACCGCGACGCGCGGGCTGAACGATCCGTAGAACGGGTTATAGGGATATTTCAAGCCGGAACCGACGTTATGGACGAGCGCAAACCCCACCTCGGGGTTATAGACGTTTCCTGCGAGTGCCGCCGACTTCCTTTGCGCAAGGAAGTCCTCCATGGAAACCGGAACATCGGCGGAATCAACCAATACCGTCTGCTTCCCATTCTTTTCCGTCGGAGGCATTTCCAGGGTGTAGCCCATCCCATAAGTCAGAGTGATGGACGGCTTCATGTGCCAGGTATCGCTGAAGTACGCGTTGTAAAAGGGAATTGTGTCCTGGTCGAAGGCATGGGTGAGGGGCGGATTCAGCGTCAGGCTGCTTCCGCTGCGCGTGTAGGCCACCTGCGACGCGGTTACGACGCCGAGCACAGCTTCGGCGAGGCGCTCGGAGTTTGTGTTCAGAGGGTAGCCGCCCCCCAGGTCGGTCATGTCGATATTGCCCGGACCGGCGGATTCGCCCAGTTGGTAGGTGGGCGTGAAGTTGATGCCGCCGCCGTTATCGCTGCGCTGGTGGTAGTCGTAGTTCCGCTGATATTGCCCGCCGAACTGGAGCAGGTGGCTGCCCTTCAGCATGGTCACGTTGTCGCTCAGGAAGTGATCCTGGCCGTCCCAGAACCGGGTGCGGATGTTCTGCGTGTTGACGTTGAACGGAGCCAGCACAGAAGTGGCGCTTTCTCCGAATGGCTCCATGGCGCCTCCCAGTCCGGACTCCTGAGCGGGCGCATTGTTGGTCGACCACGACCAGAAGTTGCGCAGGTAGCTGTAGTGGAAGTCGTTGGTGGTATTCGAACTGATGTTGGTCGTCAGACCCGTCACCAGAAACCAGGGCTGCAACGGGCGGCTGGCTGTGGACGTCGGAACACCCAGCTTATCGCCTGAAAAGAATCCGCCAATGTCGTACTGACTCGTGGTCAGCTGCGTAAGCTTGTAGTAGCGGAAGCTCGTGAACCAGTGCCACTTCGTGCTGAAGTCGTGGTCCACCCGGAAGACGAGATCGTTGCTCTTCATGGGCAGCGACATATTGGCCTTGAAGCCGAGTTCATTCACGCCGTCGCATTTGCCGCCGGCCAGCGACCCGCAGCTTGTGTCGTTTCCCTCTGGCTCATACTGGCTCCACATGGCGGCTACGACCGGACTGATTCCAATCCCGCGTGGATCGACCGTGGCCATGTCGTAGTTCGTGCCGTTGTAGGTGACGATGCCTTTCTTCAGGTTGTCAGAAGGCACAGTTCTTTCGATGGTCTGCGACTGTGGATAGCGGAAGCCTTCGTAAAAACCGAAGATGTAGAAACGCGACCCCCAGCTGCTGGGTGTCAGGAATCCGCCTGCGCGCGCGCCAAAGCGGCTGTAGTGATACTGCGGGATCGGCACGGCGTATTGATTGTTATCCCAGGTGTTCGCGTCGAAACCGTTGTCCAGGTAATATTCGTAGGCGCTGCCATGCCACTGATTAGTGCCGCGCCGGGTGACGAATTCCACTTGCGCGCCGGAGGAGTTATCGAAATCGGCGGTCTGGTTGGCAGTGTTGACCTTGACTTCCTCCACGCTGTCGTCGGGGGTGGGCATAATGCCTGAAGGCGGCCCGGTGAGATCGTAGCTGGTGGTGTTGGCGGCGACGCCTCCGGTGGGGTCGCCGGCAAAGGCTGCGGTGGTGTTGTAGGTGGTGTTGTTGCCGTCCATGTCGCTCGAGTTATTTCCGCCATCCAGCAGGAACGTGCTCTGGTCGCTCACCGCGCCGGCTACGCTGCCATCCGGGCTGACACCGGGCTGCAGCTCCACAAACGTTGACGCATCGTGGCCGAGGCTGGGCAGGGAATCGATGGCTTCCGGAGCGATGGTGCTGCCTACGGTGGAATTGAGCGTCTGCAGTTCGGTGCCCAGCACCTGCACCTGGACGGTCTCCGTGCCTCCGCCGACCTTCAATTGCAGATTGATCGTGCTCTGCGTTCCAACGCTCACCTCCTGGCCGGTAGCCCTGGCTGTGGAGAATCCCGCTTTGGTCGCGGTGATTTCGTAGGTGCCAGGAGGCACCGTTGTCAGCGCGTAAATTCCCCCGCCGTTGGTGGTGGCTGTCAGCTTCTCCGTTCCGGATGCGCTGATCAGGGTTACCGTGGCTCCCGGAATGACGGCGCCGCTGGGGTCGGTCACCTGGCCAATTACGGTGCCGGTGTTTGTCGCCTGAGAGAGGGCCGGGATTCCCGTCAACCACGCTGTAGCAAAGGCGAACAGCAACAGCGCCTGCCGTGCAATACCGCGCTTAGTCATGTGGGTTTTCCTCCGAAAGTTGAGGTTCTGACTCCTCGTGCGTGCTGTTTGAACGACGGTTCTTTCGAGCAGGGAGATGGAAACAACCAAAGACCGGCCCGCTCCGCAAGGACAAAGGCGAAGCGTCGAACGGCAGCAGGTTGCCCCATGATGCGAGCCTGCAGACCTGCAATCCCCAAACGGGAAAATGCAAGGCAGGCGGCCGCCTGAACGTTCAATTACCAACCAAATATTCTGAATTTCGACAACCGCAACCGCTGTCTATGAGGTATCAACGACGATACCGAATTCGATCTAAAGATGAACTCACAGCTGCATGCAAAGACTTCAGAAAACCTGCCACAGAAGGCAGGATGAGGAGGGCGGCGACGAAGCCGCATCGAATAGCGGCAAAAGTAACATAGGTTTTAAATTGGAATCAAGCAACTTCTGCCGGGAAAATTCTTTCCTGTGCGCCGCGGTCGGGAAGCCGGAGCAAGGCTTAGACTCCCGGTGCGCCTGAACTGGTCTTCAGCATCTGTTCGGCGTGGCGCAGCGACGTCTCCGTGACCGTCGCGCCGGAGATCATGCGAGCGATCTCTTCGGCGCGCTCCTGCGACGTGAGCAGGCGGACAGAAGTCTGCGTGCGGCGCTGCTTTTCCTGCTTCTCGATGAGAAAGTGCTGATCGGCGAAAGCGGCGATCTGCGGCAGGTGGGTTACGCAGAGCACCTGCTGCACGCGGGAGAGCGCCTTGAGCTTCTGCCCGACGGCTTCGGCGGCGCGGCCCCCCACGCCGATATCGATTTCGTCAAAGACCAGCGTGCGCGGAACCTGGGTCTTGCGGTGACGGGCGCGGTTGGCGCCTTCCTCCACGCTGACTTTGAGCGCCAGCAGCACGCGCGACATCTCGCCGCCGGAGGCGATCTCGTCGAGCGGCTTGATGGGCTCGCCGGGGTTGGTCGCGATGCGGCACTCCACCTGATCCCATCCGTGCACCGTCCACGCAGAGGGGTCTTCGATGGGCGTTACGGCGACGGAAAAGCGGGCCTTCATGGCGAGGTCGTTGATCTGCGCTTCGGCCAGCTTTTCGAGCTTCTTCGCGGCGGCCGCGCGCTCGGTCGTGATGGCGCGAGAGGCTGATTGGTAGGCGGCAGCAGCTTTGGCGAGATCGGCGCGGAGAGTCTTGAGAATTTCGTCGCGATCCTCGACTTCCGCGAGCTTGCGCGCGGCCTCTTCGCCAAAGGCAATGACTTCCGCAAGGGTCGCTCCGTACTTGCGCTTCAGCCGATCGAGCAGCGCGAGGCGATCTTCAATCTCGGCGAGACGCTCGGGGGACGCGTCAATCCCATCGGCATAGTCGCGCACTGTGCTGGCCACATCCTGCACGAGAGCGCGCGCCGAGGCGAGTTGCTGAACCGATTCGGCGAAGGCGGAGTCGTAGCGCGCCAGCTCTTCGAGATGCTTTTGCGCAGCGGAAAGCGCGGCTTCGGCCGAGGCGTCGTCTTCGTAGAGCAGATTGTTGGCGCCGACGGCTGCGGCCTGGAGTTTTTCCGCGTTGGCGAGCACGCGTTTCTCCGTTTCGAGCGCTTCGTCTTCGCCGGCCTGCGGGGCGGCCGAACCAATCTCCTTCGCCTGAAACGACCAGAGATCGGCCAAGCGAAGGCGATCCTGCTCGTCGCGCTCGAGTTCAGCGAGCCGATCCTGAATTCCGCGCCACCGGGCGAAGGCTTCCTCGACGCCCTCAAGGGCGATGCCGCAGAAGCGGTCGAGCAGCGCGCGCTGCTGCGCCTGGTCGAAGCCGGAGATGGTCTCGCTCTGCGCGTGGATCAGCGCGAGTTCGGGCGCAAGCTGGCGCAGGACGGCGACAGTCGCAGCCTGATTGTTGACGAAGACGCGGCCTTTGCCGTTCTCGAGGATTTCGCGGCGCAGAATGATCTCGGAGCCTTCCGTGTCGATGCCGTTGGCTTCGAGAACGGCTTCGGCTCCGGCCGTGCTTTCGAAAACGCAGGACAACACAGCACGATCGGCGCCGTGGCGGATAACATCGGTCGAGGCCTTTTGTCCCATGAGCAGCGCGAGCGCGTCGACGAGGATGGATTTGCCCGCACCGGTTTCGCCGGTAAGGAGATTGAGGCCGTGGCCGAAGCCGGCGATGGCGTGATCGATGACCGCGTAGTTTTCGGCTCGGAGTTCGAGCAGCATGGGACCCCGTTGTCTGTGGCTCTGTCGGGCAGCATATCAGGAGGCGCGGCGCGGTTCATCCGCGGCGCGCAGGATAGAATGAGGCCAGCCGCGCGTGCGAAAGTGGCGGAACTGGCAGACGCACCAGACTTAGGAT
>DATJTG010000087.1:0-5751 GCA_035503555.1 Acidobacteriaceae bacterium
CCGCAACCGCTCGCATGACAGGTCCGAATCCAGGCGTCGACGCCTACGAATTCATTTACGACAACATCGACAGTGTGCCCCATCTGGAGGCCCTGGTACTGTTGTGGAACAGCCGTCCGGTGGGATGGACGCTCGCAGAACTGGCCTCGAGGCTCTACGTCCCGATCGACAAGGTGGAGGAACTGCTCCGCGACCTTGTCCGGATGCAACTGGTCGCCGAGTCGGCGACGGCGCCTGCGAAGTATTCGTACCTGCCCAAATCGGAGGAGCAGAACGATCTGCTGGTCTCGCTCGACGAGGCCTATCGGAAGGACCTGGTGCGGATTTCGACGATGATACATTCGAAGGCATCTTCCGGCGTGCGTGAATTTGCCCGAGCCTTTCGGCTCAAGCAGGAGAAGAAGTAAGCGTGTCCGCGGCCCTGTATCTCCTCACCATCCTGACAACCCTGGTCTGTTCGGTGCTGCTGCTGCGCGCCTGGTTCCGGGTCAGAAACGGGCTCCTACTCTGGAGCGGCCTCTGTTTCGCGGGACTCACCATCGACAACGTCCTGGTCCTCGGGGACATGGTCCTGTTTCCCGCGACCGATCTCTACACCTGGCGCCTCGCTTCGACTGCAATATCAATTTCGCTGCTGCTGTTTGGCCTCATCTGGGAGCGCCAATGAAGCTCTACCTGAGCAATCTGGCTCCGATGGCGCACCCCAGGCTCGATCTGTTTCTGCTGGGATACGTGGTCGCGGTTTCGGCCGTGGCCGCGCTGTTTTTCCTGCGCTTCTGGAAGCAGACGCGCGATTCCCTGTTCCTCGCTTTTGCGGTGTTCTTTGCCGTGCAGGGCGCCACGCGGGCGTTCGGGCTGTCGACAGCGAACCCGAACCAGGTGGTGGGATGGGTCTATGTGCTGCGGCTGCTCTCGGTGGTTTTGGTGGTGATTGCGATTCTGAGGAAGAATTTCAGCGCAGCGTAAAACCGCTGAGGCGGAGAATCGCTGGGTACACATCACCCGAACGAGGCCAGCGCTTATTTCTCGCGCCCGAAATCAGGGTTGGAGTTCCCACTTCGCCACACCAGCGAGGGACCGGCGATGAGCGCAAAGAGCAGGAGCGCGAAGGCAGCGGCGCTTGCAAGCTGCGGAGGCGGAACGAAACGAATCCCCACGTCGCCGGCGCGCCCAGGAACCGTAGGCGGCCGCAGATCCGCAGAGCGAATCACCCTGCCTCTCTACTTGCTGAGCACCATGCTCACGATCTGCCCATCGACCGTTTTATCGGCGGTGGCGAAGTACTGCGCTTTTGCCTTGAGGCCCTCGATGTCCTTGCAGGGATGGAGATCGCCCTGCGGCGTGAAATTGGCCGCGGAAAATTCGATGTCGTAATAGTTGTTGTTGTAGAGCTGCACGGTGCCTTTCGGCCCCACGATTTTCAGCTCGATGACCACGGGATCGCTGCAGGTGACGCTCTGGATGGTGCCCTCAACCGTCAGCATCGGCCCATGCGGTTTTTCGCTGGGATGCTTCGGCGCGGCGTCCGCCCCTGGACTCTGGTAAGCCGGCCGCGGCTCGCCGCTGGTCGTGGGCTGCGACAGGCGATCGCGCTCGTTATATTTCTCCATGTTTTGCCGGTACTGCTCAAGCTGAGCGATGCGCGTCTGCACGACGTTCGCCTCGAGCGGCGTTTTCGCCACAGCTTTCGCCAGTTGCAGCACGCGCAGCGCATCGTCGAAGCGCTTCATCTGCTCGAGCACCCAGGCGGCGTCCATGCGGTACTGCGTGGTCTGCGGCTCGAGTCCCACCGCGGTCACGCTGAGCAGATGGGCTTCGTCGAGGTTGTCGCGGCGGCGCGCGTAGAGCATGGCCAGCGCGTCATAGGCAGGGGCGTATCGCGGATTCAGCTGGATCGCTTTGCGCAGGCTGGCTTCCGTAGCCTGGCTGGTGTCGCCCTGCATGAGCGAGATGGCGCCAAAATAATACTGCGCGAGGAAGCTCTGCGAATCGAGATCGACGGCTTCGCTGTACCACTTTTTCGCGTCGGTGGTGTTGCCGTCGCGTTGCGCCAGGAAGCCTTCCGTTTCGTGCGCGAGCACGTTGCTGGGATCGGTCTTGAGCACGGAGTCGAGCAGCGCGCCGGCTTCGGTCATGCGCCCCACGTGCGCGAGGACGTCGGCGCGGAAGGAGTCGGCCTGCGCCGGAGAGATGGGCGCCGCAGTCATGGCGTTCTCGTCGATCGGCGCGGCGGCGCTGTTGATGCGCAGCTCCTGGAAAGTCATGTGGCCGATGTAGTCTTCGAGCGACGACCGCAATTTTTTCAAATCGCCGAAGGCCTGCTGCGCAGCCGTCACCGGGTCGGTGTGCTGGTTCACCAGGTTCAGGTAGTCCCCGATGCGATTGACTTTGTCGTGAAAATCCTCGCTCATCAACAAGTGCGTGAGCGCCCACGACTCCGGATAGAAGACGGTGACTTTGTTTTCCTCGTGGTAATAGGGTGAATTCGCATCGACGCGGAAAAGGGTTTCGAGCGGAATCAGGCTGCTCTGCTTCAGAACCAGGAGCATGCCGGGATCCGGCTCGCCCAGCAACACGTCCTTGTCGCGAAATTCCGTTTCTTCGAAGTACTGCGCCAGGCCCTCGTTGAGCCAGACGGGCATACCCTCGGTGCCGAGCTCGAGGTGCGTGTACTCGTGATAGACGACGGAGTAGGGATGTGGGCCTTCGACGTCGGTGCGCAGGATGATGTAGTTCTTATCCGGGGCCTTGAGAAAGTACCCGGCGGGGTGCGCCATGCCTTTGCCAAGGTAGCCCGACGGCTCCATGGTCTCGAATTCCTTGTCGGACCTGACCGCGACGACCACAATGGGCGCGGCGGGATCGACGTTGGCCTTGGGGAACATGGTGGCGAAGGCCCAGCGCATGCGCTCGAGCTGATCGAGAAGGTGGCGTCCGTCTTTGTCGCTGACGTCGGTGACGAGGGTGAAGTGCTCGCTGTGAATCTCCACCCAGGCGGGCCCGGCAGCGCGCGCGGCCGGCGGCGTGCTCAGAACAACGGCCAGCAGAAGACCGATCGATCGCCTCATGGAAGTGTGGACGGATCGTACCACGAGGAGTTTCAGGGGAAACGTCCGCCCGGCCGGGCCGCGCGCTCCGATTCGTTGCGGGACGGGCGCGCGTCCCCGGTACACTCAGAGCAGTTACGCCGCATGACACAGACGACCCCATCGACCGTACCGAACGGAACGGAACAGGCCCGACGGGGCGGCTTCCTTGCGTGGGTGAAGGACCATTTTCCGCCGGGGCAGTTTGGGCGCTACCTGGTGGTGGGCCTGTTCAACACGGCGTTCGGGTACGGCACGTATGCGGGACTGACCGCACTGCTGACGCCGCACATCCGCTTCGCGTACATGGTGGCTTCGATCATTTCGAGCTTCGTCAATATCACCATCGCGTTTCTGAACTACAAGTGGTTCATCTTCAAGACGAAGGGAAACTATTTGCGGGAGTGGTCGCGGTGCATTGTGGTGTACGGGAGCACGATGGGCATTGGAACGCTGGCGTTGCCGGTTGTCGTGTTTCTGGTCCGATTTCTGACGGGGGCAGGCCGTTCGGCGCCGTACATCGCCGGCGCGCTGCTGATGAGCGCCAACGTGCTGGCCGGATTTTTGGGGCACAAACACTTTTCGTTTGCGCCGCCTGCGAAGGAGCGCGCTGACTGATCCGGTGAGCGCCTCTTATGGCGCGGCAAGGCCAGGGGGATGGCTGAAAGGTGCCATAGGTTCCGGTTTTTTGCGCGAGTAGAATGACGCCAGTCAGGCGCGGTGAGGCCCCTTTTCACCCCAACGCTCGCGGGGTTTGATCCTTGGAACGAGAAAACGGTGATTCCCGAAGCGTCCTTCTCACCGGAGGCAGCGGGACTCTCGGCTATAACATCCTGGAAAGGCTCGCAAACGACAGCCGATACAAGGTTGTCGCTCCTCTGCGCAATCTCGACCGGCCGTGCGTTCGGCGCTTCGGCGATCGGGTGAAGTTTATCGAGCACGATCTGGCTGATGCGGTCCATACCGCTCAGATATTTGAGCGCGTCAATCCTGATCTTGTCGTGTGCTGCGCTGCCAGCGGATTGCGGCCGCCACGAGCTTCGTGGTTCGAGCTGATGCAGTTCAACGTCGTTTCGACCATGCGGCTGTTTCAGATGAATTGCCGTCTGGCCAAGCCTTCGCACTTTATCTATCTCAGTACCGGACTGGCGTATCGCGAGCAGACGCGGCCGGTCAGCGAAGATGACCCCCTTGAAACACTTCACCCGTATGGGGCCAGCAAAGCTGCCACCGACCTCATGCTGCAGGCGGCGGCGGCGGAATTCAACCGGCGCCTCACCATCATTCGTCCCTTTGCTTTTGCCGGAGTTCATGACGGAGGCGGACGGCTGTTCCCTCTCGTCCTGGAGGCGGCAGCGCAGAAAAAACGGCTGAACTTGTCGGCTGGAACCCAGGTTCGCGACTTCTGCTCCGTAAACGATATTGCCACTGCGGTCGTTCGCATTATCGAGACCGAGCAGGATGGGCTGATCGAGAAGTTCAACCTGGGCAGCGGGCTCACTGTGCCGTTGCGTGATGTGATTTTGGACGTGTGCGAACAACTGCAGCTCGGCGTCGACATGACCTTTGGCGCCAGCAAAATGCATCCGTTCGAGCCCACGTATTCGGTGGCTGACATCTCGCACGCACGGCAGAAACTGGGTTGGACGCCGGAAACCAATCTGGCCTACGCGATCTGGGAACTGGCTCAGGAAATTACACCAACGCTGGCATTGAGAAAACCTGAAAGGCACCGCGCCGATGCCTGAACTTTCGGTCGTCATGCCGGCGTATCGCGAGGCCGGGGCGCTGAGCCAGCTCCTGCCGTCCCTTGTACAGGCGCTCAACCAACTGGAAACCTCGTATGAAATCGTCGTCGCGGATTCGATGGAGCCGCTCGACGACACCGCGGCGGTTTGCGCGCGCTATGGAGTCCGCCATCTCCACAGGACGGGCGGAAACACTTACGGCGATGCGGTGCGGTCGGGCATTCGGGCGGCCGAAGGGAAATATGTCCTGCTGATGGATGCCGACGGGTCGCACAACCCCAACGACATTGAAAAGCTCTGGCGGATACGCGACAGGACCGACATCGTGATCGGCTCGCGCTATGTTGCGGGCGGCGCAACGGAGAACCCCTTCTTTCTGATCTTTCTGAGCCGAGTGCTCAATTACATGTACGAGCTTGTCTTTCGGCTTCCGGTACGAGACATCAGCAACAGCTTCCGGCTCTATCGCGGCGATGAGCTTCGATCTTTGGAACTTGTTTCCAACAATTTTGAGATCGTGGAGGAGATTCTGATCAGGCTCGTCTGTGGATCGATCGCGGCCACCGTGGCGGAAGCGCCGGTGACGTTTGAGAAGCGGAAGGCGGGAGAGAGCAAACGGAATCTGCCGGCTTTTATGCTCAGCTATGTGGCATCGATCCGGAGGCTGCGAAAATTCCGCGCGCTCGAACTGGGGAAGAGAGGAAAGTAAATGGCCTTTCTTGTAACCGGCGGGTGCGGATTTGTCGGCAGCAATCTGACCGCGGAACTGATTCGCCGGGGCAAGGAAATTCTCGTGCTCGACAATCTTTCTCGTCCCGGATCGGATCGGAATCTGGCCTGGCTGAACAAGCTCGGCAAAATCGAATTTTTCCACCAGGATATTCGGGACCGCGAGTCCCTGGAGAGCTTATTCCAAG
>DATJTG010000088.1:0-3135 GCA_035503555.1 Acidobacteriaceae bacterium
CGCAATATGGTCGTGGGTGTGGCCAGGGCGTACGCGGCGCAAAAACTCGGAACCGATTCGAAACCAGCGGGAGCAGCGTAGCCATGCCGGATCTATTGTTCGAAGCGGGAATGGAAGAGATTCCGGCGCGCATGATTGCCGCAGCCGAATCGGAGCTGCGCGAGCGCGTGATAGATTTGCTGGGACGCGAGCGTCTGCTGAGCGGCGATCACACCATCCGCAGTTTCTCCACGCCGCGGCGCCTCGCCGTGCTGGTGGAAGGCGTGCTGGCCCGGCAGCCCGACGCGACCCAGGAGATGACCGGGCCTTCATGGTCGATCGCCTTCAAAGATGGGCAACCCACTCCGGCGGCGCAGGCCTTCGCGAAGAAGGCCGGTGTCAACCTGAGCGAACTGCGCCAGGTGACGACCCCTAAGGGCGAATATGCAGCAGCGACAGCGACGCATCGCGGACGAGATGCCGCGGCGGTGCTGAGCGATCTGCTGGCCGCCGAGCTGGCTGCGCTTTGCTGGCCGAAGAATATGTACTGGCGTCCGCAGAAGCCGGAGCGCTTTGTGCGCCCGGTGCGCTGGATGGTCGCGCTGCTCGATCACGCCGTGCTGCCGCTGGAGTTCGGCGGCGTGCGCGCGGCGAACCAAACGTACGGTCATCGCATTCTGCGCGGCAATGCGCCGGTGACGATCGATCATCCCGGCGACTACCTGGGCGCGCTCGAAGCGGCGGAAGTGACCGCCGATGTGACGCTGCGGCGCTACCGCATTCGCAAGGCCCTCGATCTCGAGACGCGCAGCGTTGCCGGCGCGCGCTGGCGCGAAGACACCGCCCTCATCGAGACGGTCACGCACCTGACGGAGTGGCCTTCGGTCGTGCTGGGCCATTTCGATCCGGAGTTTCTGAAGCTGCCCGACGAGGTGCTGGTGACGGTCATGCGCGATCACCAGAAGTACTTCGCCGTCGAGAACGCGCAGGGCCAGCTGGAGCCGTACTTCCTCGCTGTCCTCAACACGCATCCCGAGGAGAGCGGCATCGAGACCATCCGGCACGGCAATGAGCGCGTACTGCGGGCGCGCTTCAGCGATGCGCAGTTTTTCTGGCGCGTCGATCAGAAGACGCCGCTGGAAGACCGCACGGAAATGCTGCAGTCGGTTACGTTCCACAAGGAGCTGGGCAGCTACTGGGACAAGACGGAAGCGAATCTCCGCGTTGCCGAGGCGCTGGGCACGGCGCTGGCGAAGCGAGGAGTGAAGCTGGATCACGCGGCGCTGGTGAAGGCGACGACCCTGGCAAAGACGGATCTGACGACCGAACTGGTGAAGGAATTCACGGAGCTGCAGGGCGTCGTCGGCGGGCTCTACGCGCGAGCGCAGGGTCTCGGCGAAGCCGTCGCGCAGGCGATCTACTGGCAGTACTCCCCGGCGGCCGTCGAAGACCCGATTCCTCCCGCGGTGGAGGGTCAGGTGCTCGGCATCGCGGATCGCATGCAATCCATCACGGCGATGTTTGGGATTGGGCTCGAGCCGACGGGCTCCAAGGACCCCTATGCCCTGCGGCGCGCGGCGAATGCGATCGTCAAAATTCTCGCCGAGTCGGGGCTGCCGCTGACCGTGGCGGATTTGCTGAATGCCGTTCCAGCAGCCGACGCGGCGACCCGGGAGAAGCTGACTGCGTTCTTCCGCGAGCGCCTTGAGTTCTGGCTGCGCGACGTGCGCGGATTCGCGTACGACGTGGTGAACGCGGTGCTTGCCGCAAGCGCCGACGACGTGCGCGATGCCATCGCTCGCGCCGAGGCATTGACAGCGGTGCGTGGCTCGGAAGACCTGGCGGCGATTGCCGCGGCGTTCAAGCGAATCAAGAACATCCTGCGGCAGGCCGTGGAAAAGGGCGTTTTGACCCTGGAGGAAGCGCAAACCGCTGCCTTCGACGAGAAGCTGCTGGCTGACCCTGCAGAAAGTGCGCTGGCAACGCACGCGGCGCAACTCGACAAACATGTGGAAAGTCTGCGCGCGCAGCGCGAATACGCAGCCGCCATAGAGCAGATTGCAACCCTGCGCCCGCAGGTCGACCTCTTCTTCGATAAGGTGATGGTGATGGTCGAGGACGCCGGAGTCCGGCGGAATCGCCTGGGACTGATTGCCGCTGTGCTGCGGCGATTCTCCACGATCGCCGATTTTTCGGAACTGGTTTCCGCGTAGGTCATCGAAAAACCATATGTCGCAGGAACTTTGGACGGACGTCGAGCGCTACGTGGATGGGCTGCTGATCCCGTCCGACCCTGTGCTCGAGGCAGCGATCAACGCATGCGAGGCCGCGGAGCTGCCGCCGATTGCGGTGACGCCGGGCCAGGGCAAGCTGCTCTACCTTCTCGCGCGCGTGCAGCGGGCGAAGCGCATCCTCGAAATCGGCACGCTCGGCGGCTACAGTACCATCTGGCTGGCGCGGGCCCTCCCCGCGGATGGCAGCGTGGTGACGCTCGAACTGGAGAAGAAGCACGCCGACGTGGCAATGGCCAACATCGCCCAGGCCGACCTCAGTCCTCTGGTCGATCTGCGCGTGGGGCGCGCGCTCGAGACGCTGCCCGAGCTGGCCGCGGAGGGCCTCGAACCCTTCGACATGGTCTTCATCGACGCGGACAAGGAGAATACCGAAGCCTACTTCCGGTGGGCGATGCGCCTCTCGCGCGAAGGCGCGATCATTGTGGTCGATAACGTGATCCGCGAGGGCGAAGTGGCCGATCCGGACACCGGCGACGAGCGCGTCCAGGGCATTCGCCGCTTCAACGAAATGCTGGCCGCGGAAACGCGCGTCGAGGCAACGACGATCCAGACCGTAGGCAGCAAAGGCTACGACGGCTTCACTCTGGCCGTCGTCACTGGCCAGGAACAATAACTGCGGCGCCGTCGATAGCGTCGTCGTTGACTGCGGCAAGCGCTTCGTTCACCTGATCCAACCTGAAAACCGTCGTGCGCGGGCGGATACCGATCTCGGCAGCGAGCGCCACAAAATCGCGAGCATCTTCGCGCGTCATGTTGGCGACGCTCCGCAGTTGCCGCTCTCCCCACAGCAGCGAGTCGTAGTCGAATTGCGGAATGCGGTCGAGATGGATGGCATTGATGGCAACGATGCCTCCCTTGCGCA
>DATJTG010000089.1:0-36806 GCA_035503555.1 Acidobacteriaceae bacterium
CAGGAGCATAAAATTCAGCGTCCAGAGGGCGCCGATGAGGCTATCGCTCACGCCCGGGAGGCCACCGCCGGAGAAGGAGTTGGTTTCGCACATCCGCCACGGGATCCCGCTTTGCCGGGATGCGGCGTGCAGGCGTGCGAGGACTTCCTGCAGCCGCGGGTCGGGCGTGAGCAACTGCTCCGCGGAGCCGCGCGTTCGATCGGTGCGGTAGTAGTGGGTGGTGAGGAGCTGGACGTCTCCGCCAGCGTCGCGCGCCATGTTTTCGACCCACTCGACGGAGCTGGCCGTATCGGGAGCGGCGAAGCGCGCGTTCGGCAGAGCTTTCACGATGGCGGCGCGCCAGGCGCTGTATTGCCGGCGAAACGCAGCATAATCCCAGCCAGGCGGGCGAAACGCATGCGCGCCCCGCGGATAATTCTCAACCTCGTTGCCCAGCTCGAAGGCAATCAGATGCTCCCCCAGAGCTGCGTTGACGGCCCTGGCCTCGGTCACTGCATCGTCGAGCGTTCCCTGCGCGAAGTTGAGGCTCCAGATCGCTCGCCAGCCGGTCGCATCAAGGAATTCGGCGAACTGCCGGAGGCTCGCTTCGTTGATGACGGTATGGTGCGGATCCCACGCGGCTGTTCCCTTCGCATCGAACCGCGTGTAGTCGGCGACGATGCCGCCCACGCGGATGACGCCCCTGGCGCCGAGCCCGTTTACCAGCGCGACGTATTTGCTGTTCGCCGCGCCCAGTAGCCCTGGCGCGGAGACGGAAGACATCTCATAGCCGAGCCCGATGAAGTCGTCGGGGATGGGCACCGGGGCGATCGTGCCGCGGCGCAGAACGATGCGTGTGCGATCTTCAGCGGAAGCCGCGCTGCGCAACGCGAGCCAACCGGCGCCTTTAAAAAGAGAACCAAGGACCGCGCGACGAGTGAGCAAGGGTGCCTCCACTGGACAACGATCAACCTATATACTGGCGCACAATCCAGCAAGGGGGGAGTCCCGATGAACAGGATATGGCGTGCCGCCCTTTCGCCGATCGCATTGGTCCTGATGGCCGGCGGTTTTGGTGGCGCGGTCCAGGCGCAGGCGGCCGCGCCGAAGACCCAGAGTATCTGGACCGTGCAGGAAGTCATGGTCCCTGTGCGCGACGGCGTGCACCTGCAAACGGCGATCATTCGTCGGCGTGACCAGACCGGGCCCCTGCCCATCCTGCTGGAGCGCACTCCGTATGGCATTCCCACACAGCAGGAATTCGATGAGGCGGCGGCGAAGCTCGGCGCCGCCTGGATGCCCGACTCGTGGAAGGAGCTGTCGGCAGACGGCTACATCTTCGTTATCCAGAATCTGCGCGGGCGCTTCAAGTCGGAGGGCGTCTTCGAGCTGACTTCGCGCTACGACCCGAACAATCCGAAGCAGGCCAATGAGACCAACGACGCCTACGACACCATCGACTGGCTGGTGAAGAACGTTCCCAATAACAACGGCCGCGTGGGCATCTACGGCGTATCGTACGACGGGCTGACCGCAGGGCTCACCCTCCTGCATCCGCATCCCGCGCTCAAGGCGGTGAGCGAGCAGGCCGCTCCCGTCGATCAGTGGATGAACGACGACATGCATCGCTACGGCGCGCTGCGCGAGAGTTACGCGTTTGAGTATTCGGTCATGGAGGAGGCGGACAAGAACACCAACACGCATTTCGATTTCGACGACTACGACACGTACGCGTGGTATCTGAAGATGGGCCCGCTGTCGAACGCGAATCCCGAGTACCTGCACGGCAAGATTCCTTACTGGAACGACATGATGGAGCACCCGAACTACGACGCGTTCTGGAAGAGTGAAGCGTGGGTGAATCAGCTGCACAGCTCTCCGGTGCCAAACCTCAACGTCGCGGGTTTCTGGGACCAGGAAGATCCGTGGGGACCGTGGCAGATCTTCCGGCACGCGGCCGAGCACGATCCTGACAACACAGATTTCATGGTTGCCGGCCCTTGGTTCCACGGCGAATGGGAGACGGCCGAAGCCGATCACATCGGGCTGATCCCCTTTGGCGGGCACAAGACGGCGCTCGAATTCCGCAGAGACGTGGAGGCGCCGTTCTTCCGCTACTACCTGCATGGCGAAGGCGCGAAGCCGGACTGGAAGGCGACGATGTTCGAGTCGGGATCGAACACGTGGCATCACTACGCGGCGTGGCCGCCGGCGAATGCGAAGGCGACGAATCTCTATCTGCATGGCGATGGAACGCTCTCGTTCGAGCCGGAGGCAGCCAGCGCCAAGGCGTATCGCGAGTATGTCTCGGACCCGGCGAATCCTGTGCCCTATCGCGTGCGGCCCATTTCGCCGACGTATCCGCTGCCGGAGTGGAGAACCTGGGAAGTCGCCGATCAGCGGTTCGTCGAAGACCGGCCGGACGTGCTTACGTACGAAAGCGCGCCGCTCGATCACGACGTGACGATCACCGGTCCGCTGTCGGCGGTGCTTTTCGCGTCGACTTCGGGAACGGATTCGGATTTCGTGGTGAAGCTCATCGACGTGTATCCCGAGAAAGGGCAGAAGGCGGCCGACGCGCTCGACAAGGATATTCCCGACAACTACGCCGACTCGCTCAACGGCTACGAGCTGCCCATCGCCATGGAAGTGCGGCGCGGACGCTTCCTGCACAGCTACGAACAACCTCAGGCGCTCAAACCAAATCATCCCGAGGAGTGGGACGTGCCGCTGCGCGACCACGATCACGTCTTCCTGACGGGGCACCGCATCATGGTGCAGGTGCAGTCGACCTGGTTCCCGGTGATCGACCGCAATCCGCAAAAATATGTACCGAGCATCTATCAGGCCACGGCGGCGGATTACGTGAAGGCGACGCAGCGCGTCTATTCGACGCCGCAGATGCCATCGCACATCGTGCTGCCGGTCGTTTCGCAGTAGCGTACTGGCGGAATCCCAGCGGAAAGGACCGAAGCAATCCGGTCTTTCCGTCGAGTTCGAGACGCCCCTTCAGCGCGCGAACTGTCGCAGGTGGTGATCGGTGTGCAGATAGCCCCAGCGGTTCCAGTCGCCGGCCGTCATGCGGCCGAAGTACGGATGGCGCGGGAGCTGCGCGGGCAGCCCGGCGCAGAATTCTTGAAAGACGGCGAGCAGCGCGGCGTGATCCTGCGTGAATTCGACGGGCGGAACGCCGAAGCGATCCTGCGCGATTTCCGGAGGCGAGGGAAATCCATGCGGCCACTTTACGGGCGCGCGCAGCGCAACCCACCGCAGGATCGGCGTCGGCACTCCGAAACTCGCCGGTGCGGCGTACTTCTGGCCCAGTGCGCAGCGGAACGCCTCGGTTACGTGGCAGATCATCTGGTGGACCGTCATCTTGCCCCACTGCGCGCGATCGCCGGGCGCAAGGCGCGCGAGGCGCGTTTCAAGGTCATGCCGGCACTCGGGATCGGCCAGAGATTTCACGCGTCCAGTGTAAGCCGCCGCTTCACGCCGTTTGCAGCACTTTGTGCTGGCTCACGACTGCCCCGTCATCCTTGCGCAGGGTGCGGAAGACCAGCGTCGAGGCAATCGTCAGCACGCCAAGGCAGATAAACGCTTTGTGCGTTCCGTGGATGAAGATGGCCGGGGCGGTGTAGGCGCGCTCGGGCAGAAAGAATGCGGTGGCCATCCCGGCAATGGCGACGCCGAAGCTGATGGCCATTTGCTGCATGGTGCTGGATATGGAACTGGCGGCGCTGGCTTCCTCTTCAGTCACGTCGGCAAACACCAGCGTGTTCATGCTGGTGTACTGCAGCGACGTAAATCCGCCGTACAGAAACGCGAGTCCCACGATTTCAACCACCGTCGTGTGCAGGCCGATGGCCGCGAACGACAGGATCAGCAGCCCGATGATGATGGTGTTGGAGACCAGAACGCCGCGATACCCAAGCCGCTCCAGCAGGCGGTTCAGGATGAACTTCATGCACAAGGACGCGACCGCCTGCGGCATGATAAGCAATCCCGATCCGACGGGCGAGTAGCCCAGCCCCACCTGATAGAGCAGCGGCAGCAGAAACGGAACGCCGCCAACCCCGAGGCGCGTGAAGAACCCCCCGCTGACGGCGGCGCGGAACGTGCGCAGCTTAAACAGGCTCAGGCGCAGCAGCGGATGCTCGACCGTGCGCGCATGCAGAGCGTATCCCGTAACCAGTGCGAACGAGATCGCGAGCAGCCCGAGGACTTCGCGCACGCTGAGCGTGTGCTCGCCGAACACCTCGAGCACATACGACATGAGCGCGATGCCCGATCCAAAGAGGATGAGGCCCACCAGGTCGAGCGGCGGCGTGTTCTCTTCGCGGAAGTCCGGCAGATGCATGTAGACGAGGATCAGCCCGAGAATCCCGATGGGGAGATTGACGAAAAAGATCACCCGCCAGTGCAGGTAGTGGACGATGAGGCCGCCGGCCAGCGGTCCGAGGACCGGCCCGATGAGCGCGGGGATGGAGACGAAGCTCATCACCCGAACGAGATCGGACTTGGGAAATGTGCGAACGAGCGTGAGCCGGCCGACGGGAACCATCATTGCGCCCCCGAATCCCTGAATGATGCGGCACGCCACGAGCCAGTGAATGTTGCTGCAAAGGCCGCAGAGCAGCGAGCCGAGCGAGAACATGCCGATGGCCGCAGCGAAGACCCGCCGCGTGCCGTGCCGGTCGGCCATCCAGCCGCTGATGGGAATGAAGACCGCGAGCGCTAGCGTGTAACTGGCGAGCACCGCTTTCATGGCCAGCGGGGCCACGCCCAGTGCGTGAGAGACGGCGGGCACGGCGGTATTCAGGATGGTCGTGTCCAGCGACTCCATGAAGAACGCGACAGCGACCAGCCAGGGCAGCAGATTCCTGGCCGACTCCGTGAGTGTCGGCGGCTCCGGCGGTGCGCTGCGATCTGGCGGCGTCTCGGGCAACGGGCAAACGGCTCCTTCGTTTGGTGGTTTTACATCTGGGGTCGAAGATTCCATTGAACCAGAGGCAGCAGGCTCGAGCTGTCATCGGTCCAGGCGCGCAGGCCCGGCCTGCGGCGATCGATGCGCGCGAAAGTCGCAATCGCCGGCTGCCGGAAGAACGTCTCGTTGTTCGTGACGAGCACCCAAGTGGCGCGGTATTCGCCCACCGTCTCGTTGGGTGGACTATCGAAAAGGCGCGCTGTCATCCCGGTGGCCAGGGCAAGCTCGGCGATCTCCGGCGGCAGGTCGAGATACTGGTTCGAAACGTGGAAGGCGAGAATCCCGCCCGGCGCAAGCTGGCGCTGGTAAACCTGCATCGCCTGGGTGGTGAGCAGGTGCATGGGAATTGCGTCTCCGGAGAAGGCGTCGATGGCGAGGACGTCGAAGTTCTGCGGCGGATCGGCGGCGAGGGAAAGCCGCGCATCGCCCTCGACGATGCTGACCTGCGCGCCGGAATCGCGCAGGAACGTGAAGAGATTGTGCGCGATTGGCGGCACGGCGGGATTGATCTCGTAGAAGCGCATGGTGTCGCCGGGCACGCCGTACGCGGCAATTGTGCCCGCGCCGAGCCCCACCACGCCGATGCGGCGCGGGCGCAGCAGGCCGTCAGGCAGCTGGCAGCAGAAGCGCAGCGCGAGGCCGATGCCGGAGTCGCTGGCGTAATACGTGGTCGGCGTGGTGCGAAATTCGGGCGCGAACCACTGCATGCCGTGCGTGATGGTGCCGTGGGTGAGCGTTCGTGCGGTGAGCGCCTGCGGCGTGTGGGTTTGGGACACGCGCAGCGCGCCGTAGAAATTCCGCTCTTCGAGCAGGCACCGGGCGTCGGCCAGGTGCAGCATCACAACCACGACGAGAACAACCGCCGTACTCGATCCCCACAGCAGCCGCGGCTGCCAGCCTCCGCTCCACGTTGCGGCCAGCGCCACGGCCGCCGTGGCAAGGAACGCCAGCGCGATGTCGTAATTCGCGTCGAAGAGCAGCGGGCAAACGATACCGATGAAGATGCTCCCCGCCGCGCCTCCCGCGGCAATCGACAGATAAAACACCGTGGACTGCGCCGGATCCGTCGGCCGCAGCGCATACGTCTCGGCGTGGCAGAACCAGCACGCCACGAACATCTCCGTGAGGAAGAATCCGAGGCTGAGCACGATGGGCAGGCTGACGCCGGTCTGCGTCAGGAACCACGAGAGCGCGGCCAGCAGCACGATCAACAGGCGGATGACGAACCAGCGCTGGTAGAGGCGCGGCGCATCGAACGCGAGGATGAACGTGATGAGGTAAACCGCGAGCGGCAGCACCCAGAGCAGCGGAACGGCCGCGATGTTCTGGCTGATATGCTCGGTGACGGCGCAGAGCTGGATCGCCCCCGCGGCGGGCAGCAGAAACCATAGCAAGCGCGTGCCGAGGGTGGGCTGCGGGGCGGACGGAGCGGATGCAGTCGCGCTCCTCGCAGAAGCCCCGGCATCAGAGCTTGCCGGCTCAGCGCGGCGCAAAGACCACGCAAGGCAGGCGCAAAGAATCGCGTAGAGGGCAAACCCGCAGATCCAAAGCGTACGCTGCATGCCCAGGCCAAAATGCGTCTCGATGAGCGCGGGATACAGAACCAGCGCCAGCAGCGACCCGGCATTCGACAGCGCGAAGAAGCGCCACGGGACCGCACTTCCCTGCTGCCGCGCATACCAGTACTGCAGCAGCGGGCTGGTGGCGGCGAGCAGCAGGAAAGGCAGTCCGATCGACCGCGTGAGAGCGGCAAAGATCGCCGTCAGGGGATGCGCGGCGGCTCCGGCCAGTGACGGCTGCGGCGACAGGATCAGCAACACGGCGGCGACCCCGATGATCGCTCCATGGAAGCCAGCGGCCCGAAGCGGGCGGGCCCACCTGGCAAGAGCATGCGCGTAGAGATAGCCGAGCAGAAGGACGGTCTGGAAGAACACGAGGCAGGTGATCCAGACCGCGGATGAACCGCCCAGAGCAGGCAGCAGCCGTTTGGCGGCCATCGGCTCGACGGCGAAGAGCAGGAAGGCCGCCAGAAAAACGGTGGCGCCATAGAGCAGCCGGGCAGATCGCGCGAGGGAATTCATGCCGCAATGCCAAGCTACCACGGAGGTTTTCCCTGCGCGGGTCAGCCTGGCCGCGAGCGCAAAGCCGCTCTCGCGCGTCTCGTCGTTGTTAGAGTGAAGGTGGGAGCGGTGTGCCCTCCGCGGGGCTGCTCGGATGGGGATCGGGCGCGCCTCAGGGCCAGTTTTGGAGTAGCATAACGACGCGGGACGATATCAAAGCCATGAAATACCTATTGAAAACACTCAGGGAACGCGAGGGGCGGCGGAACGCCGAGGCCGGATTCACGCTGATGGAACTGCTGATCGTGATCTCGATCATGCTGATCCTCATGCTGATTGCCATTCCGAACATGCTGAACCTGAAGGCCCAGGCCAACGAGACGTCGGCCATCCAGTCGCTGCGCGCCATTCAGATGGCGGAAACGCAGTACACCACGGAGTATCCGCAGAACGGATTTGCATGCTCGCTGACCGCCCTCGGTGGCCAGGCCTCGTCGGGCGCGCCCAGCGCGCAGAGCGCGCAGCTGCTGCAGAACGATCTGTCGGGCGGGAACAAGTCGGGCTACCAGTTCGCCATTACGAACTGCACCAAGACCACCGTCAACAACCAGGACAACTACACCAGCTATGAGGCAACCGCGGTGCCGCAGGCCGTGGGCAAGACCGGGCACAACGGCTACTGCCTCGACATGAGCGGGACCATCCTGAAGGATCCGACGGGCGGAACGAACTGCACGGTGCCGATTCAGTAGCGAGAGGATGTTAGCGAGAGATTTCAGCGAAAAGCGCTGGGTACCTCGTGCAGCACGGAGTAAACCCGGATTGAATCCAAAATTAACGAGAGACACGGGCCGCCAGCGCGACAGGAAGCGTTGGCGGCTTTTGTTTGCTGATGCGGTGCTCGCCGCAGCTCTTCTGGTGACGACGGCCCACGCGCAGGCCACACCGAGCGCGGCGGACGTTGCCGGCCGCATCGACCGTCACTACAACGCGCTCCATTCCCTCTCCGTCCACTTCGTGCAGCGCTACGCCGGCATGGGCATGAACCGAAAAGAGTCCGGCGTCCTGCTGCTGAAGAAGCCCGGAAAAATGCTTTGGACCTACGCCGATCCTGACGGAAAGATCTTCGTCATGGACGGGAAGGACGCCTATTTCTACTCGCCCGGCGAAACCGAAGCGCAGAAAGTCCCGGAGAAGACGCTCGACGATCTGCGCTCGCCGCTGCGTTTCCTGCTCGGGCATACCCAGCTCGAAAAAGAGCTGGCCGGGCTGAAGGCGACATGCGACGGCAGCGGCACCTGCGTGCTGAGCGGGACGCCGAAGGGCCTCGAGCAGCGCGTCTCGGCAATGAAGATAACGGCATCGGCCGACGGCACCATCCGGCAGATGGAAATCGACGAGACCGATGGGGTAGTCAACCAGTTCGACTTCAGCGGAGAGCTGGCCAATGCGCCCGCACCCGCATCGTCGTTCGTCTTTACGCCGCCCGCGGGGGTTCATATCGTGACGGGCGAGCCCCCCGTTTAGACGCGCCCACGCCGGATCATATATTTCCACTCCTGCCTGAAACTTGCTTCCCGGCTGGTTCGTTCTCTACATGTTGGGAGGCCCGTATGCTCTCTGATTTGCGCAAAGCGCTTTGCATCTTCCTTGGCCTGTTTCTGGCCTTCACCCCGGCCCTGCCCGCACAGCAATCCACTCCCGGTCCGGCGCCCATTCCGGTACAGATCGCCCGGGCTCACTCAATCTTTGTGTCGAATGGCGGAGGCCCCAACTACTACGACATTTTCACCGGCGGCCCCGACCGCGCCTACAACACCTTCTACGCCGACCTGGAGAAAACAGGCCGCTATCAGCTGGTAGGCGCTCCGGCCGACGCCGACCTGATCTTCGAGATCCACGCCATCGCTCCCATGGTCGGCGATGTCGGCAATGTCGCCTATAACCCGCAGCTCATTCTCAGCATCATCGATCCGCGCACCCACGCCGTGATGTGGACGACGACCGCCAACGTGCGGGTGATCGGCACAAAAAAGCGGCGCGATCGCCAATTCGATGCGTCCGTCGCGGTGCTGATGGATAAGCTCGCGGAAATTACAGGGCAGCCGCTGACGACGGCACAGATGAAAGACATCAACGCCAACACGAAGCTGCCCACCGGGGTGAAAATATTCATCATCGCGAGCATTGCCGCCGGCGTGGCGCTCACCAGCTACGGCATCTATCGCGTGACCCATCCGCCTACGCTGCAGGCTCCGACGCTCCCATCACAGCCTGGGTTCCCAGCTTCACGCTAACCGATAAAAGCATTCAACCTGTGGAACGGCTGCGCCTATAATCGGGCGCAATGCCCTTCGAACCAGGCTCTTTCCTGGGTGGTTACGAAATCCTCGCACCGCTCGGGACGGGCGGCATGGGCGAGGTCTATCGCGCTCGCGATCCGCGGCTCAGCCGCGACGTTGCCCTGAAGGTGCTCCCGGAGTCGTACTCCCGCGACCCGGAGCGGCTGCGGCGTTTCGAGCAGGAAGCGCGGGCCGCAGCTTCACTGAGCCATCCCAACATCTGCGCCGTGTATCAGCTCGGGATTTCGAACCCTGCGTACATCGTCTCCGAGTTGCTCGAAGGCGAGACGCTGCGGGAGCGGTTGCTGCGGGGGCCTCTTCCTCCGCGCAAAGCGATCGACCTGGCGGTGCAGATTGCCCGCGGCCTGGCTGCGGCGCACAAGAAAGGCATCATCCACCGCGATCTGAAGCCGGCCAACATTTTTCTCACCCAGGACGGGCACGCCAAAATTCTTGACTTCGGCCTGGCCAGAATCGATGCGCCGCTCGGCGAGCGCGAGACGGTGGCTCCCGGCCGCCACACGCTGCCGGGCGTCCAGCTCGGAACTGTGGGTTACATGTCTCCGGAGCAGGTGCGCGGCGAACCGGCGGACGATCGCTCCGACATTTTCTCCTTCTGCGTGGTGATGCAGGAGATGCTGACCGGCGCGCCGGCCTTCGACAAGCCCACGTCGGTCGAGATCATGACTGCGATCCTGCATGAAGCCCCGGCGTCGCACGCGGGGCCGGAGATTCCGCTGGGATTGCAGCGCGTGGTTGAGCGCGGCCTCGAGAAGAATCCCGACCAGCGCTTTCAGTCCGCGTCCGATCTTGCCTTTGCAATCGAATCGCTGTCCGACGGATCGATGAGCGTGGCGGGCGTTCGCGCGGACCCGGCGCACAGGTGGCGATCGGGGTGGAAAGCGGCAGCGGCGATCGGCGCAGGCGCGGCCGTGATTCTTGTAGCTGCGATGTTGATCGAGCTGGCCCGCGAGCCGGCGGCTCCGCTGGCAGAGAGCTACATGCAACTCACCCACGACGGACTGCAGAAGACGCTGATCGGCACCGACGGCGCGCGGCTGTACCTCAGCCTGACCACGTCCGCGGTGAATCATCTGGCGGTGCTCGATCTTGCCGATCGCGACGAAAGCACCATTGCGCTGGCGGCCAGCGATATGCAGCCGATAACGGTGGCCTCGGATGGCTCCGCGGTGATGGTGGCCGAAGGGCGGGGGTTTCCCTTCCGCGGCGCGTTCTGGAGCGTGCCGGTGGTGGGCGGATCGCCGCGGCGGCTGGCCGACGTCGTGGGCACGACGGGCGCCTGGTCGGCCGACCAGCAGCGCCTGGCGTACGCCGACGGCGGCAATCTCTACCTGGCCAACGCTGACGGCTCGAACCCGCACAAACTGCGCAATGTGGACCGGCAGATCGACCGCATCGCGTGGTCGCCGGATGGCAGGACACTGGCCCTGAGCGAATCGCAGGGATTCGGCGCCGACATCGGGGCGCACTCGGTATGGGAAATGGGCGCGGACGGATCGAATCCGCACCAGCTGCTGGCGGGCTGGCACAATCCTCCGGACGAGTGCTGCGTGACCTGGACACCCGATGGCAAATTCTTCCTGTTCGCCTCCGGCGGCCAAATCTGGGCGCTCGCGCACGAGGGAACGCTCCTGCATCGGCAGGCTGCGCCCGTCGCGCTGACCGCGAGCCCCATGACGCTGTCGTCGCCCGTGGTGAGCCGCGACGGATCGAAGCTTTTTGTCGTGGGTGCAACGTATCGCGGCGAGCTTTCGCAATACGCCCCGCGCACCCGGCAGTTTTCACCGTTCCTCGGAGGCATTTCCGCTGAATACGTCTCGTTTTCCCAGGACGGGCAATGGGTCGCGTGGGTCACCTATCCCGACGGAGAGCTGTGGCGCGGCCGCGTGGACGGCAGCGAGCGGCTCCAGCTCACCGCGCAGCCGATGCATCCGGCTCTGCCCCGCTGGTCGCCCGATGGGAAGACTCTCGTGTTCTTCACGTTTCCGCAGAGCGCCACGCAGCCTGCGCGGATTTACGAAGTTGCGGCGGCTGGCGGCGGTACCACGGAGCTGATGCCGAACGTGACGCTCCACCAGCAGGACCCGAACTGGTCGCCGGATGGAACGCGGTTGGTGTTTTCCGGCGATCAGAACGATGCCGCGGCCCATGCTGCGCAACCGACGATCCACATTCTGGACCTGGCGACACACGCTGTCACGGACGTACCGGGATCTCTGGGACTGTTCTCTCCCCGTTGGTCGCCGGACGGAAAGTTTCTCGTCGCCATGGGCGCAGACTCGCGGACTCTGCGCCAGTATGACTTCGCCGCTCAGACCTGGAGAACGGTCGCCGAGGGCAACTTCGGATGGTTGAACTATGCGCACGATGGCCAATTCGTCTACGCGCTCGACTTCACTGGAGACGGCCGCGTGGTCCGCGTGCGCCTCTCCGATGGCCAGGTAGAGACGGTCGCGAGCCTGAAAGGCTTTGTGACGACGGGCCAGTATGGCGGCTCGCTCTCGCTCACGCCCGACGATCATCCCCTGCTGCTGCGCGATCGCGGCACCCAGGATGTGTACGCGCTGGATTTTCGGGAGAAGTAAGCGACCAGCAGCCGACAGTTTGCAGCCATCGCGAGGATTCCTGCAGGTTTGCTGTCCGCTGGCCGCTCTCGTTGTATGCTGCTCCCGTGATGCGAACGCGAGTGCTCTTCTCTTTTCTTCTCTTCTTCTTCGGCATGCCGGCCCTTGCGCAAACCCTGGGGCAGGCGTCGGGCCCGTGGATTCTCGAAAAGAGCGGAACGACGGCGGGACTGCGCGGCATTCATGCCGTCGGCGGCGGCGTAGCGTGGGCGAGCGGGACCAACGGAACGGTTCTTCGGACCGAAGACGGCGGCTACGAGTGGCAATCGTGCGCAATGCCACCCGGCGCGGAGAAGCTGGACTTCCGCGGCGTCTGGGCGTGGGACGACCAGACCGCCATCATCATGTCGAGCGGCACCGGCGATGCCTCCCGCCTCTACAAAACAACGGACGGCTGCTCGAGCTGGAAGCTGCTCTTCGCGAATCCCGATAAAGATGGGTTTTGGGATGGGATGGTGTTCCTGAATCGGGAGCGTGGCTATTTGCTTGGCGATCCGGTTGGCGGAAAAATCACGTTTCTGACAACAAAAGACGGCGGAGACACCTGGTCTCGATCGGACGCCGTGGGTCTGGCCGCAGACTCCAATGGAGGTGCGTTCGCAGCCAGCAATTCGTCTTTGCTGGGGAGGCCGAACGAGCCGGTAGCCTTTGGTTCTGTAGGCGCCTTCTACTACTATCAGTCGTTCACCGGCACGGTCAGCTTTCCCGGGAAACCGGGTACTCCCATCAGGATGACCGAGCAGTGGGGCCACGTTCTGGTGCCGCTCGCCCATGACGGCGCGTCCGCGGGCATCTTCTCGCTCGGCTTTCACGAAGGCCCGGTTCACGGTTATGGGTACTCCCTGGTCGCCGTCGGCGGCGACTACACCAAGCCCAGTGAAACCGCAGGCACCGCAGCCTGGTCCGCAGATGGCGGGAAGACCTGGACGGCCTCCACCAGGCCTCCCCACGGATTCCGCTCCGCTGTCGCGTGGGATCCGGATCTGAAGGCCTGGATCGCTGCGGGGACCAACGGTTCCGATATCAGCTACGACGATGGCAAAACCTGGCAGCCCCTCGACGACGGCAACTGGAACGCCCTCAGCCTGCCGTGGGTCGCCGGACCGAACGGCCGCATCGCGAAGCTCGATCCGGGAAAGATCGGCAAGCATTGAGCAGGATGCCCGGCTTCAGAAACGGTCGCGCTCAAAACGTAAGTTACAGATTCTGTAATGGCCCAGATTGTCAGGGTTATGAGGAACGTCAGGTTGGCGCACGGAAGCGCACACTCTCGGCAACGAACCTGCTTCGTATTGACAACCGAAGCCTCCGGAACGCCGACGTTAGGGCAACAACCGCGCATGTATCATCGCCTCATGCGACGATTGCGGGCTTTGTTGTGCTTCGCCCCGGCTCTCAGCATCGCGTTTGCTGGGACAGGCTCCGCCGTCATGAAAGCCTATGCCGACAAGAAGGGGGCTGTGCACATCATCGGCGTGGATGGTCGTGAGCAGACGATTGATCCAAAGAAGTGGCAAGCCGGTGCGGGCTACGAATCCGTGATTGTCGCGCCAGATGGAAAGACCGTGGGTTGGCTCGCTGATCGGCTGCTGTCACCTCTCGAAGGCTCGACAAACTACTCCTATCCCGTTGCTCTGGAACTCGACGTTTGGCGAGACGGCCGTGTGATTCGAAAGTTTTCGCCCAGCGCGTATGTAATTCAAAACTGGATCTTCCTCAAGGATGGAGAGGAAGTGGCATTTCATACCGCGCCGCCGCATGGGCAGGAATTCTTCAACTGCACGCTCTTCGATGTCGGCACCGGCAAGCAACTCGCACAGTGGGAGCTTGACCGCAAAGATTATGTCGTCCCGGATTGGGCCAAAGGACTCCTGGTGGATGCCGATCTGCCGACACCAGACGAATTTGAAAAGTTGTATCCACCCAGCTCAGCGCCGAATAAGGCGACCGCGAAATCTCAGCAGAATCGACCATAGCTGGCGTATCACCTGCTAAAGGCAAGTTTCAGTTGCCGGAAGCAACGCAGCCTGGCGATCGCCGATCCCACAAGAAACGCACAATCTCGGCAACGAACCTGCTTCGTTCTGACAAACGAACCTTCCGGAATGCCTACTTTCGCCAGAATGTCTAGATGAGTGCTAAGCCCTGATATCACCAATTGAGATTGCGAACCATAATTACAAGGCAAATTCTCAGTCCTTACCTGAGGTGGGGTCACAGGTTCGCGAGTCTGTATCTCCAGATGCCCGGATGATTCGCCAAAGGATCACATGTTTGGAGTCCGTCCATCTCTGACCAACGGTATCTCTTTTTTCTTGACCTGCAGCGGAACGAGCATAGAGACGCCTCTCCGATAGACTCTGTAGTCTTCGCCGTGAATTTGGATCAGATCGCGCTCCTCGAACTGAATGGCCAGCACTATATAGGCGGTGCACATCACCGCAAAGAACAGGTGTCCGGAGGTCATCACCGGTGCGCTCCAGAAGGCGATGAGAAATCCCAGGTAAAGCGGATGACGCACCAGGCGGTAGGGGCCTGGCGTTCGGAAGCGTGGAGCTTCATAGGGTATGCCTTGCCAGTAGAGCCACACCTTTTTGAGGCCGAACAAATCGAAGTGGTCGATGAGGAACGTACACACAAAGACCAAAAGCCAGCCAAACCCGAAAAGAAGATTCAGCACCAGAATGATGGAGCGGTTTTCCACTCGCCAAACGACACCTGGCAGAGGCTGCCAGAGTTCGATGACTGCCAGCAGCGCCAGACTGGCGAAAAGCACATAGGTACTGCGCTCCGCCGCCTCCGGAACGATCCGGGTCCACGCTCGTTTGAAGCTCTGCCGCGCCATGACGCTGTGCTGAACAGCGAAAGCCCCCAGAAGGGCTGCATCGATCAACACGCTGCGTCCCCAGGATGAGGCTGACACGAGGATGTCCATCATCCAGACGAATCGTATGGCCAGAAGGAAAACAGCGACAAAAACCAGATAGCAGAGGATGCCGTAAAGCAGGATCAGCGTCCGTTTCAATTTCGCCTCCGAGTCCGGCATGCTCGCAGTCCGGGTTTCACCCCATCGGCGAGTTCCGGGTTTTGTGGTTCTGTAGGGAGAATCGAAAACGGCAGGCAAAGGACGACAGCGGGGAGAAAAGAAATTTCGAAAAGTCGCGGGGAGGGGCGCGTGGATATCGCGGAAACCGGCTTTATTGTTGTTGCAACGAAACCGCGCCAAGTTGCCGGCGGATGAACGGATTACCGGGTAGTTTGCGATCCCAGCCGTTCCACAGCGCCAGACGGCGCGAGTCCATCTCCTGAGCGCGAACAGCGTCACCGGCGCGCCGATTGAGCTTGGCCAGGCTTTCGTAGAGGCGAGAGAGCCTGGGCGCATCGCGCAGGTCCGTTTCCGTCGCGGGTTGGGCGGCCATGATGAGGAAGAGGAGATGCTCGTCGGTGTCAATAGCGCTGCGCAGGGCTCCGGTTGCGGCCTGATCATCCGCCCAGGCTGACAACGCAACGTACGCTTCACTGTCGAGCGAAAGCTTTTCGGCGGGATAATCGTCCGTCTGGCGAAGATTGGCGAGGCTTTCCAGAGTCCGTTCCCGGGCCTCGCGGTAGCGGTGCAAACGAAGCAGGGCGCCGGATGAATTCGCCAGCAGGAGGGCCCGCTTCCGGATCATGGTCACGCCATTCCCGGCTTCACGGTTCCGCCGAAGCGCAAGATCGTAAACCGCCATCGCCCGGCCAGGATCCCATGCGCGGAGAATATTGCCCAACGGAATCGCGGCATTGCTCAGGCGCTCGCGGCTGACCGCATCGCGGGGGTCCTTCTCCGCGACGCCCTCCGCCATGTCGAATGCCCTTTGCAGGGGATCGACAGCGTCCCGCGGCCGGCCCAGATTCACGGCCCCGTCTTCGCCCAGCAGCAGACCCTCGCGTAGCAGGATGCCGAACTCGTCAAGCATGCGTCCACCCGGGTCATCGTACGGCGCCTTCTCCAGAAGGCTCCTGGCTTCGTGAATATCGCGCAGTGCTCCGTCCAGGTCGCCCTCGTAACGCTCCGACTCGCTCAGCAAGGTCAGCCCCTGAGCCGTTCGAACCCACGGCGACACCATGGCGCGGCTCAGCTCCACAACGCGATGAGCATACGGGATCGCGTCGGCATACGAATGCATGTTGACTTCGGCCATGCCGATATTCAAATAGAGTGCGGTCGCGGTTTTGAGTTCCTCGCCGTGCAAAGGGCCTAGCTTCACGCAGGCGTCCAGCCGCTCCGCGGATCTCCTCGCCAGCGCTGCCGCCTCACCGCTGCGATGCTCTTCCTCGGCAAGAATCATGCGCGCATTCGCTATCTCGGCTGAGAGAAACAGCGCACTCGCATTCTTCGGATGGGATGCAAGCAGCCGATCGGTCACTTCGTCTGCCTTGGTCAGGCTGGCTTCAGCATTTGCAGGTTCGCCGAGGTTGAAGTCGGTCGGCACACCCTGGACTCTGGCGACACGCAGATAACCTTCACCAATCTCCTCCATGAGCTCAGGATTTCCGTGAACACTGTCTGCAAGTCCATCGAGATATCTGAGAGCGATCGACACAAGACGCTCTCTGGCCGCTGTCGATCCGGGAAGTCTTCGAATGCTTGTATCCAGATCGAAGACCTGAACGGAAAGCTGCCTGAGCTGCGCGAACCGCTGCTCCGCGATGGCGCGTTCATGATTCGCGATGTACAGGCCCGCCGCGAGACTGGCAACGACGATCGCCACCGCGGATACGGGAGCCCAGTGGCGCCGGAGGAACCTGGTTCCGACATAGAGTAACGTGTCGGGTCGAGCGTGGATGGGCTCATGCACGAGGTAGCGGCCAAGGTCGTCCGCCATTGCGGCTGCCGAGGCGTAGCGCTCCTGCGGGTTCTTTCGCATCGCCCTGGCCATGATGACGTCCGGATCGCCGCGGAGCTGGCGGCGCAGCTTTTCGGGTGTGGTAGCCCGCGTTTTGGCCCGCGCTTCCGCTCCGCTGGAGGCGGTCGTCGCCGATCCGGAAGGCGCCTCCTTCTCGGTGATCGCTCGGATTAATTCCGCCGGAGAGTGCGGGCCCGGACCGCTCGGGTGCTGGCCCGTCAGTAAGAGAAACAGCAGCACACCCAGTGCATAAACGTCGGTCGCCGTGGTAATGGCCCCTCCGGAGATCTGCTCGGGAGAAGCAAAGAGTGGGGTCAGGCCGGCTCCGCCTTCGAGCGTCAACCGCGTCGCCGCGGGTGCGGCCCCTTCCCTCTGCAGCAGCGTGGCGATTCCGAAGTCGAGAAGCTTGACCTGACCATCCTTGTCGACGAAAACGTTGGAGGGCTTGATGTCCCGGTGCACCACCAGGTTGGTGTGCGCATGCGCAACGGCAAGCAGCACATCCCGAAACAGGCGGATGCGCGACTCGACGTTCAGGGATCTCCGGTCGCAGTACACGTCGATGGGCTCCCCCTCGACATATTCGAGGACCAGATAGGGTTCGCCGCGATCCGTCACGCCCGCATCGATCAACTCCGCGATGTTGGGATGAGTGAGCTGACCGAGAATTCTTCCCTCGCGCCGGAAGCGCTCGACGCCCGTCTCGCTGCCTACGGCGATGCTGAGAAACTTGATGGCAACCTGTCGCTCGAAGCGGCCGTCGCTGCGGCGGGCCAGCCATACGCTTCCCATCCCGCCCTGGCCGATGGAAGCGATCAACGTGTAAGCTCCCACGATTTGGCCGACCCAGGGAGATCCGGTCATGAAAGTCGCGAGCGATCCCTCCAGGAAGTGTTCCGCCGCGAGGGCCCGGTGCTCGCTCAGCAACTCCTCCAGGAGGCGGGCGGCCTCCGGGTTTTCGGCTCGGAGCGAGTCCAGCCACGGGGCACGCTCATTCTCGGGAAGCGCCAATCCGTGGTCGAGCCAGGAGTTCACCTCGCGCCAGCGAGCTGCATCCAGCGGGCACATTGGCGTCAGCCTTCCCAGTCCGCCTGCATATTCCGGTGCAGGTAGATGCGCGCCTTCTCCCACTGCCTTTGCGCTGTTCGTTCCGAGATTCCTCGCATCGCAGCGATTTCCGACAGCGACAAGCCGCAGAAGAACTTCAGATCGACAATCTCGGACAGCGATGCGTCGAGTTCGGCGAGCTGGTCCAGGGCTTCACCCAGTTGGCTGAGCTGCTGGTCATCCACAACGGTCTCGACGTGCTGGTCCGTCAGTGTGGTGAACTCGAACCGGCCGCCACGTTTTTGTGCCTGCCGATTCCGGGCGTAGTCAATCACCAGCCCCCGCATCACGCGCGCGGCATAGCCCATAAATCGGTTGCGATCCGGAAAGGAAGTTCCTTCCCTGCCTGCGATTTCGATGTACGTTTTATGCAGCAAAGTGGTGGCGCTCAGGCTCACAGGCATTCCCTGATGCGCCAATTCGCACCGTGCCAGCCGGTGCAATTCAGAATAAAGGGCGCTGAACAAGGCGTCCGCGGCAAATTTGCTGCCGCTTTCGGCTGCGTCGAGAAGCGCTGCGATGGTTGGCTGGCTCTCCAAGGCGTCCTCGCTGACCGATGGGGCGGACGTACTCGCTGGGGAACTGAGCGGAACTCAAATATACCCCACTCGATCCAAAGCTGAACATCGCAAAGAAGCGAGCGGGCGCACCTCGCCGTTGGTCCTGAGAACCACCGACAAATCGCAGGCTCTGCCCCAGTCCAGGGAAAAGTACCGGCAACGGGCATATCGTCAGGGATGACTGGATTGATGCCAATTCGCTAAATCGCTCATCGAGCCGGATTATCGCCCTGTCACCCGCAATCCGGAAGCTTCGGTTGCAGCGAACACCTCAGCCTGGCGATCACCCGCCGCACAAGAAACGCAAAGAACTTCCTCGTTAGCCTGCGCGTGACTCGATCCAATGCCATCAGGGAGCGAAGCCGTGAATTAGCGCGCGACCTCGCTTTTGTATCAGGGCACGACAAGGGGTCATGCTCAAAACGCGTGAGCTGGAGATCCTTCAATTGTCAGGATGATCAGCAATGCCAGGTTGTCCGCACCAAAAACGCACAACCTCGGCAACGAACCCGCTTCGTTCCGGCAAGCGAATCATCCGGAATGCCTACTTTCGCCCGGAATGTCTGGATGAGTGTATCGGCCTGAAGGCGTCAGGTCAGCACGAAGAGCAGGCGAGCGCTTCAACTGTTCGCGGTGTCGGCGCTCCGTCGAGTGCCGGAAGTTTCTGCGGAGCACAGCAGGCCTTCGTCAGTCTCGACAGGTCAGCCTGCGTCGCCTTGTCTTCCCTGAGAACCGCGAGCGTTTCGTTCAGAATGCGTGCAGCGCCAGTGTGCTTCGGCACAACGATCTGGTAATGCATCCACTTCCCCTCGCGGCGAGCAGCGACAATGCCGGCGCGACGCAAGTAGGCAAGATGTCGTGAAATCTTGGGCTGGCTCTGCTCAAGGATCTCCACGAAGTAGCAGACGCAGACTTCCTTACCGTTCATCAGGTTCAACAGCCTGAGCCGGGTGCGATCGGCGAGCGCTGCAAACAGCAGTGCCAGGTCGTAGTTCTTCGGGGAATGACTCACAGAGCTATTATATGCGGCTTGACAGATACGTCCACAAGATAATACATTCGCTTTAACGTATGCGAGGAGATGCTCTCATGGAATCGACGACCAACATTCAGGAACAGGTCAGGGAGAAATACGGAAGCGCCGCTCGTGCTGTGGCCGCATCCGGCAGCGTGCAGGCCTGTTGCGACCCCGGCCTTCGGTGCTGCGATCCGATCACGACAAATCTCTACCGTGAGGACCAGACAGGGATCATTCCTGAGAAAGCGATCAGGGCTTCTCTCGGATGCGGCAATCCGACTGGGCTGATCGATCTTCGGCCCGGAGAAACTGTACTCGATCTTGGCTCCGGCGGCGGCATCGATGTGCTGCTCTCGGCGAAGCGCGTCGGTCCAACCGGCAAAGCCTATGGTCTGGACATGACGGAAGACATGCTGGCTCTGGCACGCGAGAACCAGAAGCAGGCGGGCGTTGCGAATGTGGAGTTCCTGAAAGGCGAGATCGAAAATATCCCTCTGCCCGGCAACACGGTCGATGTCATCATCTCAAACTGTGTCATCAACCTCTCTGCGGACAAAGATCGCGTTCTGCGCGAAGCCTTCCGCGTGCTGAAACCCGGTGGGCGGTTCGCTGTCTCCGATGTAGTAGTTCGCGGGAGCGTACCAGAAGAGGTGCGCAAGAGTATGTTGCTCTGGGTTGGCTGCATCGCCGGCGCTCTTGAAGAGACCGAGTACATAGGGAAGCTGACCAGTGCTGGCTTCGATGCGGTTTCCATCGAACCGACGCGTATCTACAACGTCGAGGATGCCCGCCAGTTCCTCACCGAAGCGGGTGTTGACGTGGACTCCATCGCTCCTCAAGTGCATGAGAGGTTCTTCAGCGCCTTCGTTCGCGCCAACAAACCCAAAGCCGCGTGCTGCGAGCCAGGCTGCTGCTCACCCGCAGTGGCAGAAGCAAAGGAATAACAGGATGACCGATCACTACAACGTTTTGTTCCTCTGCACGGGCAACTCGGCCCGCTCCATCATGGCTGAGGCAATCCTGAACCACAAAGGCAAGGGCAAGTTCACGGCGTACAGCGCGGGCAGCCATCCTACTGGACAGCCCCGCGCCGAAGCGCTCAAACAGGTCGAATCTGCCGGACTCTCAACGGCTGGTCTTCGCAGCAAGTCATGGGACGAGTTCTCCGCCCCGGATGCGCCGAAGCTCGACTTCGTCTTTACCGTATGCGACAACGCAGCGAAGGAACAGTGTCCTCACTGGCCTGGTCAACCGATGACGGCACACTGGGGCGTGGCTGATCCGGCGGCAGTCAAAGGGACTCCGGAGGAAATCGCCCGCGCGTTCCGTGATGCCTTTACGGTCCTGGACCGGCGAATCGGTCTGTTCCTCTCACTGCCTCTGGCGACACTGGAGAACATGGCAATCAAGCGGGAAATCGACCAGATAGGCCGGTCCTAAGAGACAACAATGAAAAAGAGTCGGTTGTCGTTCCTGGATCGCTATCTGACGGGATGGATCTTCGCCGCGATGTTGTTGGGCGTGGCCCTGGGCTGGCTTGCTCCCGGAGTCGTGCCGTTCCTGAACCGCTTCAGCGTTGGCACAACTTCAATCCCGATCGCAGCAGGGCTGATCCTCATGATGTATCCGCCGTTCACGCGGGTCCGCTACGAAGAACTGCACGAGGTCTTCCGCAATAAAAAAGTGTTGGGTCTGTCGCTGGTACAGAACTGGCTGATCGGACCGGTGCTGATGTTCACGCTCGCTATCATCTTCCTGCGTGGGTATCCCGAATACATGGCTGGGATCATCATGATCGGCCTCGCCCGGTGTATCGCCATGGTGATCGTGTGGAATGAACTGGCTAAGGGAAACACGCAGTATGCTGCCGGGCTGGTCGCGTTCAACTCCCTGTTCCAGGTCTTCTTTTACTCTGTGTATTCCTGGGTGTTCATCACGGTTCTGCCGGGCTGGTTCGGGCTGCGCGGAGCCGTAGTCAATATATCGATCGGCGAGATTGCGAAGAGCGTCTTTATTTACCTTGGCATCCCGTTTATCGCCGGATTCCTGACGCGCACCGTCCTGGTCCGGGCCAGGGACCGTGAATGGTACGACCGAGCCTTCGTGCCCCGAGTCGCGCCGATAACGCTCGTTGCGTTGTTGTTCACCATCGTTGTGATGTTTTCACTCAAAGGCAGCTACATCGTGCGTCTGCCTCTCGATGTTCTGCGGATCGCTGTACCTCTGCTGATCTACTTCGTTCTCATGTTCCTGGTGTCGTTTTATATGGGCCGTAAGCTGGGCGCGGATTACTCGCAGACAGCGACGCTCTCGTTCACAGCCGCCTCGAACAACTTCGAATTGGCGATCGCCGTCGCCGTGTCCGTATTCGGCATCAATTCGGGCGCGGCGTTCGCGGCTGTGATCGGACCGCTTGTCGAAGTGCCAGTGATGATTGCACTGGTGAATTTGGCGCTCTTATTCCAGCGCAAGTACTTTACTGTTCCCCACCAACACGAGGTTTCGGCCAGCTCAACTAACGCATAATCTCCGAATCACCCGCAATCCGGATGCTTCGGTTGCAGCGAACATCTCAGCCTGGCGATCCACCAGCCGCACAAAAACGCACAGACATTTCTCCTTCGCCTGCGAATCACTCGATCCGAAGCCATGAGGGAGCAAAGCTTGGAATTAGGGGCGCGACCTCGCTCTTGTGTCAGGGCACGACCTTCGGTCGTGCCGAAAAGACCCCCAAAATCACTCGGGCCTCAGTCCCCGATGCGCTTTTGAGGCCCCGCTTCCACCCGTCCCGCCAACCATCCATGACCTTCGTACCGTCCCTGTCGCGCTTTTCTCTTGCCTCCATTCCTCCACTCTTCCATCCTTGAGAAAAGAAGACTGAAGCCCTGCGTGCCCTGGCGCTCGCAGGGCTTCTACGTTTTCGGGTTCGAGGGTAATACCCGCAGGGTATTACCCTCGAAAATCCATGAAATCAATTAGTTAGTTGACGCCCCCACACAAAAACTGTGCGGCGATGGCTGACTGTTTACTGATCTGCCAACCGGTAGACGTGCACGTAGGAGAAGTCGATCGTTGCGCCGGGAGCATTGTCCGCGCCGATGGCGATCTGCGCGCTCGACCCAAGAGCATGCGTCCACGTCCCGCCCTTCGTCCAGTGCACGCCGTCGGGTGAGGAGTACGCGGTGTACAGCTCGCCGGCGCTTCCATCGCCCTTGCGCACGATCCGGAACCAGGTGGTCGATCCGACCGCGCCCACGTTCTGGTGGTCGTAGGTAGGGTAGTTCGCCGCGACCGGGCCCACCTGCTTGCCGAACTCGCTCTGCCGCGTGTCCCAGTCAGGAAAGGCGTCGAGCTTGATGCTGTTCTGGTCGTTGCCGTAGATGAACAGAGCGCCCTGCGCGAAGTTGTAGCAGCAGCTGTTGTTGTAGGGGATGCTGGTGGTCATCTTCGTCTCCACCATCCAGTTGCCCGCAGGCGCGGCCTCGCCGAGCAGCGAGACCATGGGCGCGTCGCTGTTCTCGTCGTAGCCGTTGGTCTGCACCTCATAGGCCGTGCCGGTGAGCGTGTAGGCGTTGTCGGCGTTGGGATGGATGAAGTGCCACTGCGCATTCAGGTTGGCGGTGTTGAAGTCCTGCGAGTACGCCGGGAGCAGCTCGCCCGGCTCGTCGAAGCCCTCGTCGAACATGGGCATGTAGCCGTTATGCTCGTTCGGCTGCGCCGCTGGAGCGGGCTGCGGCGAGTCGGAAGCCCAGGCTCCGCCGCGAACCTGCGGCCATCCGTTGACCCACACGATGGGATCGATGAGCGCAGGACGCCGCGTGGCTCCGGGAAAGCCGGAGAAGTAAGGAGCGGTCTGGTCGATGGCGTGGTAGAGCATGTAGTCCTGCCCGGCATCGTCCGTGAAGACCACGTTGCCGCCCGGGCCGACCCACTTGTTGCCGTTCGGTGCGATGGCCACTTCCCCGCCGGGGGCGAAGGTGTTGACCGCAACCCCGTTCCGATCGAGGAACGGGCCGGTGGGCGTGGTGGCGCGGCCCACGCGCACGCTGTATCCGCTCAGCGGCCCGTCGCAGCAGTTGCCGGTGGAGAGGAAGAGGTAGTAGTAGCCGCCGTGCTGCCAGAAGTTCGCGCCCTCAAAGTAGTTGTCGATGGCGAGCTGCTGTTCGGACCCTGGGTTCGACGAAAGGCCGTCGGCGGAAAGCGTCCGGATGCTGATGCCTCCGTTGAAGCTGCCGTAGACGATGTAGCGCTGGCCGGTGGCATCCTGCACTTCGTCGGGATCGATCACGGCGCGGCCGGGCGCTCCGTTGTAGGGGTTGTTCTCGGGCGCGACGACCGGAGCGCCGCTGTCGGCCCACGGGCCGGCGGGGCTGTTGCTCGTAGCCACGCCGATGGCCGATCCGCCGGCCGCGGTATTGGGCGCGACGTAATAGAGGTAGTACTGGTTGTTGAAGTACTTCACCGCCGGCGCCCAGAGCTGGTTGGTCGCGCCTCCGATCCACGCCGGGGTCTGCGGAAACGCGTCGCCGATGTAGGTGAAGTGGATCAGGTCTGTCGATTTGTACTGCGTGATGAGGTGGGCATTGAGGTAGCCCTGCGCGTTGACGTCGCTGGAATTGAGGGGGTCGCCGGTGCAGTAGAGGTACCAGGTGTCGACTCCGCCGGCCCGCTGTTTGATGATGGCCGGATCGGGACAACTGACCGCCGGGCCGTCGGAGGTTTCGAGCGACAGCGGATTGGTGTAGGAACGGGGCTGGCCGTGCGAGTCGGAAGCGGACACAACTTGCTGTCCGCAGGCAACGAGAGGCAGACAGACGACACCCAGCAGGCATTGCAGGCGAAGCACGTTGTGGTGGGATGGGGAGAGAGGCATGGGGATCTCCGGAAGAGGATTCTCGAGCGCGGACTAATGTAAGCGCTTACAGGCAGCTCCGGCAATAGGCCGAATTACCCCGTAGAATGAATTTTTCCGGGATCCGGCGCGGTCCTAACCCGGAAATCGCTGTCTGGCCGGACTTTCGCCGTCGTAGAAAGCGCAAATCTGAACGGGAAAGCAGGCGGCTGCGTCCTATTGTGTGCGGGGACCGGGTATCCCTCTGAGTTCCATCATCCATGGCTGAATTTGTCATCAGGCTCGCCGATGAGCGAGGGCACGTGCAGGAGCAGATCCAGTCGGCGGCGACGGCCGACGAACTGCGGTCGCGCTTCACGCAGGCGGGGTATTACGTCTACTCGGTGAAGCCGCGCGGGCTGACGGGCGGACCGCGGAAGGCGAAGCTCGAGTCGTTCCTGATCTTCAACCAGCAGTTTCTGACGCTCATCAAAGCCGGGCTGCCAATTCTGGGATCGCTGGAGATGCTGGCGAAGAGCCAGAAGAATCCCAACTTTGCGGGGCAGTTGCAGAACGTGGCAGCGCGGGTGCGGACGGGAGAGGCGATCTCTACGGCCTTCGAGGCGCAGGGCGGCTTTCCGCTGATGTATACGACCACGCTCCTGGCAGGCGAGCGGTCGGGAAATCTGGAAGAAGTGCTGGGGCGATACTTGTCGTTCCAGCGGGTGTCGCTGGCGTTCCGCAAGAAGCTGCAGGCGTCGCTGATCTATCCGGCGCTGCTGGTGACGCTGGTGATCGGGATGTTCATCTTCATGATCACCTTCGTGGTGCCGCAGTTTGCCAAGCTCTACGACCAGATAGGAACGTCGCTGCCGACAATCACGCTGGTGATGCTGTCGATCGGGCGCGGCGCGCAGCACTACCTGCTTTACGTTTTGCCGGCGGTGGCGCTGGTCGCTTTTCTGGTGTGGCGCTGGACGAAAACGGAAAAGGGCGCGGAGAGCATTGACGGCGTCCGCATCCGGATGCCGATCTTTGGGAAGATCTGGTTGAAGTACCAGGTGGCGATGTTCGCGCGGACGCTGTCGACGCTGCTGAGCGGAGGCATCCCGCTGGTGCCGTCGCTGGAGACGGCGGCGCGGTCGATCACGAGCAAGCGGATCAGCAAAGCGGTGTTTTCGTCGGTGACGAAGGTGCGTGAAGGCAAGGGGCTGTCGCACAGCCTGCAGGGAACGAAAGTGTTTCCGGAGCTGTCGACGGAGATGATCGAGGTGGGCGAGTCGACGGGCGCGCTGCCGCAGATGCTGAACTCGGTGGCGGAGTTTTTCGAAGAAGACGTCCAGACCGCGCTGACGGCGGCGCTGGCGCTGATTGAGCCGGCGATTCTGATTGTGATGGGTGTGGTGGTGGTGATTATTCTGATCGCGCTGTATCTGCCGATCTTCTCGATGGGCAATTCGATGGGGAGCGCGAGGTAAGACCGGGCTACGGGAAACAGGTTGCAGGTTTGAGGGAGTGGAGATGCCAGAGACACCGACACTGACATTACCGACCGAGCAGGACGAGACAGTCCAGGCGCAGGCGCTGGCGCGGCGGTATCGCGCGGAGTTTGTGGACCTGAAGAACTTCCGCATCCAGCATGAAGTGCTGCGGTCGGTGCCCGTGGACATGATGTTCCGGTACAACTTTGTGCCGCTGGAGCAGCTTGAGGACCGGCTGGTGATCGCGGTGAGCGATCCGAGCAAGCTCATGATGCTGGACGAGATCAGCGGCCTGCTGGGGCAGCGCATCGTGACGCGCGTGGCGACGCTGTCGCAGATCACCGACCTGCTGAAGAAGACGGAGCAGAGCCAGCGCGTGCTGGACGAAGCGTCGGAGGGTCTGACCTTCGACGTGCTGTCGTCGGACGACAATCCCGACGAGAACATCTCGATCGAAAAGTTGACGTCGGAAGAAGACCTGAGCCCGATTATCCGGCTCGTCGATACGACGATCTTCACGGCGCTCGAGCGGCGAGCGTCGGACATTCACATCGAGACGTACGACGACTCCGTCATCATCAAGTACCGCATCGACGGTGTGCTGCAGATGGCGATGGCTCCGATTGCGAAGGAGCACCACACCACGATCCTCTCGCGCATTAAGGTCATGAGCGAGCTCGATATCGCCGAGCGCCGCGTCCCTCAGGACGGCCGCTTCCGCGTGCGCTACAAGGGCCGCCTGATCGACTTCCGCGTTTCCATCATGCCGACCGTGCATGGCGAGAACGCCGTGCTCCGCGTACTCGACAAGGAGTCGATGAGCGAGAAGTTCAAAAAGCTGACTCTGGACGTGGTGGGTTTCGCGGACGACGACATCAAGCGGTTTCGGCGGTACATTCGCGAGCCGTACGGCATGGTGCTGGTAACGGGACCGACGGGATCGGGCAAGACGACGACGCTCTACGCAGCACTGAACGAGATTAAGAGCGACGAAGACAAGATCATCACGATCGAAGACCCGGTGGAGTATCAGATTCGCGGGATTACGCAGATTCCGGTGAACGAGAAGAAGGGGCTTACATTCGCGCGCGGCCTGCGGTCGATCCTGCGCCACGATCCGGACAAGATTCTGGTGGGCGAAATCCGCGACCAGGAAACCGCGCAGATCGCCATCAACTCGGCGCTGACCGGACACCTGGTCTTCACGACGGTACACGCGAACAACGTTCTCGACGTACTGGGGCGCTTTGTGAACATGGGCGTGGAGGTTTACAACTTCGTCTCGGCGCTGAACTGCATTCTGGCGCAGCGGCTGGTGCGCACGATCTGCGAATACTGCGTGCACACGGTGCATTACCCCGACGAGATGCTGGCGGAAAGCGGGATGGACCTCAAGGAGTGGCGCGATTTTCCTTTCCGCGAAGGCGCGGGCTGCATTGAATGCGGAGGCACGGGGTATCGCGGGCGAACGGCGATCCACGAACTGCTGGATCTGACGGATCCGATTCGCGAGATCATTCTGGAAAAGAAGCCGACGTCGGAGATTCGCAAGCTGGCGCAGCAGGAGGGGATGCATTTCCTGCGCGAGAGCGCGCTGGACCGCGTGCGGCGCGGGCTGACGACGCTGAAAGAGATTAACAAGGTAACGTTTATCGAGGCATCGCGATAGTGGCGGGACTGAACGAAATCTTTAAACCGGTGCCGGGATCGCGGCCGCGGCTGGCGTGCGAGATCCGGCAGGAAGGCGTGATCGCCGGATACGCGGCGCAGAACAAGCGCGCACAGGAGACGACGCTGTCGTTCGCTCCATTGAGCGCGGGCGCTCTGACGCCGGGGCTGAAGACGCCGAACCTGGCGGATCGCGCGGCGGTGGTGGCGGCGCTGCAAAGCGCGCTGAGCGCGACCAACGCGCGCGACAAGGACACGACGCTGGTGGTTCCGGATGCCGCGGCGCGGGTGTTGCTGCTCGACTTTGACACGCTGCCGGCGCGCAGGCAGGACGCGCTGCCGGTAGTGAAGTTCCGGCTGCGCAAGATGGTGCCGTTCGATGTGGAATCGGCCGCGGTGAGCTACCAGATCATGTCGCAAAAGGAAGCGCACATGAGCGCCCTGGTCACGGTGATGCCCGGCGACGTGCTTGCGGAATATGAAAGCGCGCTGCGCGAGGCGGGCTACGAGCCGGGCGCGGTACTGCCGAGCACGCTGGCGGCGGCGGCGGGGCTGAACGATGCGGGCGCGGCGCTCCTGGTGAACCACACCCAGGGATCGGTGACAACGGCGGTGCTGCAGGGCAACGAAATGCTGCTGCACCGAACGATGGATCTGCCCGCCGGAGCGAATGCGCATGAGGAAGAGATGGCGCAGGCTGTAATTACCACGCTGGCATGGTACGAAGACACGCTGCGCGCGACGCCGGACCGGATGCATTATGCGGGTCCGGGCGGGGCGGAACGAGCGCAGGGCTCACGGTGGCTGCGATTTGTGGATCCGGCGCCGCGGCTGGAAGAGATCGCGCCGCCGGCGGGGGCGTCGATGATGACAAATGTGCCTGCGGGAACGACCGCGGGCGTGACGGGGGCGCTGACGATCGCATGAAGATCTCGGTCAATCTGGCGTCCAGGCCCTACGTCGAACTGGGCGCAATCTACAGCCGCCTGCGGACGTGGATAGCGATCCTTGCGGTGCTGGGCGTGGCTCTGTGGTTTCTGTACCGCAGCGAGCGCAATCAGGCGGAGGAAAAGACTGTGTATGTGGCCAGCGTGCAGGGGCACGTGAGGCAACTGGAAAACCAGGAGCAGAGCTACCAGACGCTGATGCGGCAGCCGAAGGACGCGGCGATTCTGGATCAGTCGGATTATCTGAACGACCTGTTCAGGCGCAAGGCATTCTCGTGGACGGCAACGATGACCGACCTGGAGACGGTGCTGCCAAGCGGCGTGCAAGTGCTGGCCATCGATCCCATCGTCGCCAGGGATGGGCATGTGACGATCCGTCTGCGCGTGGTGGGCGCGCGGGACCGGGCGCTGGAGCTGATCCGGAACCTCGAGAAGTCGAAGCACTTTGCGCAACCACGCCTCGTGGACGAAACCATCGAGACGAATGGAAACGGGCAGGCCAGTCTCCAGAACGTGAACACGGGCAACACGGTGAACTTCGACATATTCGCGGATTATCGTCCCCTGCCGATTCCGGTGCAGGCGGCAAACGAGGAGAAGAGAACTGCGGAGGCAGAGCCTGCAACAGAGACGGCGCCCGCAGCCGCACCCGTGCATGCGAAGGCGACACCGAGGAAGCAGCGTGCGCAGCACCGGCTTCCGGCCATTCCGCCAGGAAGGACGCAGCAACCATGAATCGCGCCAGCGGACTCTTTACCAGACTGAATCTTCACCTGGCGGCTGTGGGCCTGGCGCTGGCGCTCGACATTTTCATCGGCGTGCGCTTCGCGCTGGCGTGGCGCGCCATTCGCGCAGATCAGTCGAGCGAGTTTGTGGCGCAGCAATTGCGCTACGGCCAGCTGCGCGCGCAGATGCAGCACCTGAACGGCCTGCCGCAGAAAGTGGACGCGGCGGATGTGGACGCGCAGAAGTTTTACAGGGAGCGCATTGCGCCGAATTATTCGACAATGCTGGCGCAGCTGATGGGAGCGGCGGAGAAGGATCACGTGCAGCTGTCGCGCTCCGGATACGCGCAGGCATCGGCGATTCCGGGGCTCACCGAGGTGAGCATCGACGCGGGCCTTAGCGGGCAGTACACAGACATGATGCACTTCATCAACGACGTCGAGCGCGATAAGGATCACGTGTTTTTCCTCATCGACGGCATCACGCTGACGGGCCAGCAAGGCGGATTGGTGAACCTGCGGCTGCGGCTCAAGACGTATCTGCGGTCGGACGCAACGGACCTGCCCCCGGCGACGAATGCGACCGGCCCGGCAGGCGAGACGAACAACGGAGAAGCGCGATGAAGTCGGGGCTGGACAACAAGCGCAACGTGATCGTCCTGGTCGTGCTGCTGGTGGTGCTGGCAGTGTGCGTATGGTATTTCGTCAGCAAGGTGTTCGGCGGCGGACCCGGCCCAGCTCCGAAACCGGTATCGAGCGCGGCACCGACGGCGGGCCCGGCGGCTGAGCGCGCCGAGGTCGAGCGCACGAATGCGGAAGCGAATGCCGCCAACGGAAACGGCCATGCGGCGAAGAAGCTGGTCTCGCTTGAAAGCCTCGATCCCACGCTGCATCCGGAACTGATGGCGGGCGCCGAGTCGCTGGTTTACTCGGGAGACGGGCGCAACATCTTCTCGATGAATTCGGCGCCAGTCGATATTCCGAAGCCGATAGGCAACGGGCGGAACGATGTGGCCAAACTCAATGCACCGCCGGTGCCGCAGGGCCCGCCGCCTCCGCCACCGATCGATCTGACGTTCTTCGGCTACGAAGCCGCCGGCAATGCGCGGAAGGCGTTCATTCTGCACGGCGACGATGTGTTCATCGCGAAGGAGGGCGAAGTCGTGGATCACCACTACAAAGTCGTGAAGATCACGCCCCTGTCGATTCAGGTGACGGATCTGCTGTACAACAACACTCAGACGCTGCAACTGGCGCAAAGCTAGGGAAGACGGCGAAACACTGTAAGCGAGAGACTGCGAACGAAAAGCTGTAAGCGAGAAACGCTAAGCGCATCCCTCCAGGCGACAGACCTTCAGCAAGGAACGACAGGCGAGAGGCTGCAGGCGCGGACAACAACCTTCAGACCCTGGGATGTGGGTGGGATATGAATGACATGATGAAAGATCGCGAAAGCAAAGCGGATGGCGAAGCCGGCTACGTGCTGCTGGCGGTGATCTTTCTCACCGTGGTGCTGCTGATCAGCCTGTCGATTGCTGCGCCGAAGATTGCGCGCCAGATCCAGAGAGACAAGGACATCGAAACGATTCACCGGGGCGAACAGTACAAACGAGCGATCCGCGAGTACTACAACACGTTCGGGGCGTATCCAACGTCGTTCGATCAACTGAAGCAGACCAACAACATTCGCTTCCTGCGCAAGGAATACGCCGATCCCCTGACGGGCAAGGTGGACTGGAAGCCGGTGTACTACGGGCAGGCGCACGTGCGGCCACTGGGATTCTTCGGGCAGCCACTCTCGAGCGTCGCCGGTGTGGGCGCGGCGTCTGTCGTGATGGGCGGCGCTTCGGCAGGGATGTACGCGATCTCGTCGTCGACGACCACCGATGAAAATGGGCTTCCGGTCGCCTCCGACTCGTCATCGGGCGGCGCAGCGGGCAGCGGTCCCGGCATGTCGGGCAGCGCCGGCAGCGGATTCGGAAGTGGCGGGCTCGGCAGCAGCGGCGGCCTCGGGAGCGGCAACGGCCTCGGCGGATCGAGCGGGACGGGTTTTGGGTCGAGCGGCTTTGGACAGTCGGGCGCAGGGCTGGGATCGTCGGGCAACGGGCTGTCGGGGCTCCAGTCGAATGGATCGACAACGGGAGGAAGTTCAGGATTTGGTTCGACCAATTCGACGTCGGGCGGCGGCCTGGGCGGAAGCACGTTTGGCGGCGGCGGTCCGATTGTGGGCGTCACGCTCCCGGTGAACAAACCCTCGCTCGTCGATTACAAGCTACAGACACGCTACAACAAGTGGGAATTCAACTACGACCCGATGGAAGACCAGATGATGGCGGCGGGAAGCCTGTTGGGCGGCGGCGGCTCGGTGGATACAAACGGAACGGGCACGACGGGCAGCGGTTTCGGCAACAGCAACAGCGGCTTCGGCAACAGTGGACTCGGCAGCAGCAACGGCCTGGGCAGCGGCAACAACGGGTCGGGCCTGGGCGGCAGCACTCCCAACGGATCGAATGGATCGGGCGGGACGAACCCGCAGGGCGGAACATCGAATCCGCAATAGGGAATAGAAGCCGAGCAAAAGCAGAAGGCCCGCCTTCCCGGAGCCGTATGACGCGGAACGGGAGGGCGGGCCTTTGGTCTTGCTTCTCGGCCGAGGCCGAACCTGCTTAAACCTGGAAGGACGAACCGCAGCCGCAGGTGCTCTTGACGGCGGGGTTATCGAACTTGAAGCCAGCGGCTTCGAGGGTCTCGACGTAGTCGACGACGCAGCCGTTGAGGTACATGAGCGAGGTGGCGTCGACGAAGACCTTGAGGCCGTTGAAGTCGTACACCTTGTCCATCATGCCGGCCTGATTCTCGAACGACATGGAGTACTGGAAGCCGGAGCAGCCGCCGCCGACGACGCCGATGCGCAGACCGGCGGGCAGCGGGTCCTGCGTGGCCATGATCTCGCGCACCTTGCTCACGGCGCTATCGGTCAGCCGGACCGGATTCGTCTTTGGCGGAATGGCCTCGGTGGTGGTAGTCGGAACGGTGCTGGTAGTAGCCATGCGGCGAGTCTCCTGGGGATCTCTTGCTCCAGTGTAACGCAGGTTTGGCAAGAGCCATCCTGAAGTTTAGATGTCGTGGGGCGCGCTGAGGTCGCAAGTCGTAAGTGGCGGCAGGGATTGGGATAAGAGAGACCTGCCGGGGCCGGCGGAAATCAGCGGCGGATACCGCGAAGGATGCGGGCGATGGACTCGAGGACCCGCTCGGGCGAGACGCCTTCGGGCATGGGGGTGCCCATGCGGGCGGTCATCTGGCGAGCCAGGCGGTCGGCAAGCTGCTCGCGGCGGGCGATGTCGATATCGATGGCCCGGACGAAGAAGTGATCGATCACGTTGAGGTCATCGGGGGTAAGACGCGCGACGGCGTCGGCAGGAAGATCGACAGACAGCGGCGCGATGGGCGGCGGCGCGATGGGATCCGGAGCGAAGACCGCGGCCGTGATCGTGCGCGATGCGGAGCCGCTCCAGAGCGGCGACTCGATGGCGCGCTCGTGAATGACGAGAGTGCCGGCCGCAAAATCGCCGAGGCGCTTGTTCTGCTTATTGCAGAGCATGGTGATGACCCCGACCGCGTAGATGCCGGGAAACCAGTCGATGACCCGGACCAGGTTGCGGGTCATCGATTCGAAGAGGGTGATCTGGCGGCCGGAGTCGCGGATAACGCGCAGCTTGCAGAAACGCTTGCCAGGGGTTTGGCCGTTCCAGAAAGCTTCGAAGAGCGTGAAGTATCCCCAGTAGATCAGGAAGACGAAGAGGATAATGCCGGCGATGACCCACTTGGCGGCGTTGTCGGACAAATTGTTTCCGGGCACAGGGGTACCGCTGTGGAGGAGCGTGTTGATAAGCAGAGCGAGGAGGAGAACAATGATGGCATAGGCGAGGGCCTGGATGAGGATGTCGGCGAGCAACGCCAGGAAGCGGCTGCCGACACCCGCGATAGGAAAACGGATGGCCACCTGCTCCGGAGTTTCGATGGTAAGCTGATCGGAAGCTTCGGCGCCTGACGCGTTGAAATAACCGTTGGTAGACATGCTCCCGGGGCCTGTCGGCAGATGATTTCGAACCGCTGGATCGAACAACGGCAGGGACTGTGGCAACGCCTGGACGGGCTGCTGGCCCAGGCAGAATCGTCGGGGCTGAAATCGCTGACCGGCGACGAGGTGCGCGAGCTGGGGCTGCTCTACCGGCAGACTGCCCAGGATCTCTCCGCGGTGCGCGCCGACCGCGGCTCTCGCACGCAGGAAGAATACCTGAACCTGCTGCTGGCGCGTGCCCATAATCGCATTTATTCAGGTCGAAAGCTGGATCCGCGGCAGATCTGGCGATTCTTCGCGGTCGAGTATCCGCGGCTGTTCCGCAGGCTGTTCCCTTATGTGGCGACGGCGCTGGTGATCTTTCTGGCGGGTGCGGCGCTGGGCGCGCTGCTCACCTTCAGCCGGCCTGCGTTCATGCGGCTCTACCTCGGACCGCAAATGGTCGACACCATCGAGCGCCACGAGATGTGGACGAAGAGCATCGTGAGCGTGAAGCCGCTGGCCTCGAGCGGCATCATGACCAACAACATCAGCGTGACGTTTTCGGTCTTTGCCGGCGGCATCACGGCGGGGCTGATGACGATCTACGAGCTATTCAATAACGGGCTGCAGATTGGCGTGATCTCGATCGCCTGCGCGCAGGCGCACATGTCGCGCGACCTGTGGAGCTTTGTGGTGGCGCACGGATCGCTGGAGCTGCCGAGCATCTTTATCGCGGGGGGTGCGGGACTGCGACTGGCGGCGGGGATGCTTTTCCCTGGGATCTATACGCGGCCCGATGCGCTGAAGCGCGCGGCAGTGGAGGCGGTCCGGCTGCTTGCGGGCACGGTGCCATTGCTGATCATTGCGGGAACGCTGGAGGGGTTTCTCTCGCCCTCGGGCGCGCCGATCGCATTGAAGTATCTGACGGGGTCGGTTTTGTTTTTGGGATTGACTGTATGGCTGACGACAGGGTACAGGTCACGGGATTCAATGGACAGGCTGCAAAAATCTCAGCAACCCACGGCTGACGGTCGAACATCGCCAACGGGCGGCGCGCCGCGCATCGCGTCGGGGACCTAGCTACAGCAGGCCCCGCGCCTTCACTTCCAGATATTGATTGATGGCGTCAGTGGAGAGGGCGCCGGGAGTGGTTTCGACCACGAGCACGCCTTTGGAACGGAGGCCGGCGAGGGTCTGCCGGCGGCGCTCGAGAACTTCCTGAGCAGCTGCCGATTCGAACATCTGCGCGGCGTTGCGCGGAGAGCGGGCGGCGGTGGCGTGGATCTCCTCGTGGCCGAGCACCACGAGAAGAACCAGATGCCGGCGCGCGAGCTCGACGGCGGCATCGGCCACTTCGGGGCGGCGCGCGCTGTCGGCCATCTCGGTGATCCAGAGGACGAGGCCGCGGCGGCGCTGCAACTGTCCTAACCGAGCGGCAGCGCGCAAGTGGTCGGCCTCGGAGCTCTCGTTGCGCGCGGTCGCCAGCGCATCGATCATGAGGCGCAGCGCACCGGGGCCGGTGGCGGGCAGAAGCTGGTGCTGGATGCCGCGGCCGTAGACCATGAGCCCGGCCTTGTCTCCCGCCTGCATCACGGTTTGCGCGAGCGCGATGCCCGCGCCGCAGGCCTGATCGAGCTGATTGAGGCTGAGGAGGTAGGTTTCGTCGGCGGCCGCATCGCGAAAGCTAGTCACAGAGGACGCCGAGGATTCGGGTCGGGCGGCAAAAGCGGCGCGGCGCATTTCGAAGATTGTGCCGGAGAGCCGGCCGGCGTCGAGGACAATCCAGACCTGCTGGCTTCGTTCGGTGGTGAACTCGCGAGTGATGACGCGGGCTCGGCGCGCAGTTGCGGACCAGGAGATGTTGCGCATCTCGTCACCGGGACGATACTCGCGCAGATGGTCGAACTCGCGCCCGGTTCCAGTGATGCGCAGCCGGCGGCGCTGCAGTTCGATCTGGCGGATTCGTAACAGATACAGTTGCGTATCGCCGGCAGTGCGCTCCATGGTGGGGTAAACGCGGACTTTCTGCTCGGGCCGGGCGACAGCGCGCCGCTCCACCAGTCCGAGCGGGCCGCGCCAGCGCAGCCAGATGCCGCCGAGTGCGAAGTCGCCGCGGCGGGTGGGCGCGATGGTGAAGACGACGCGGGCCGGATCGCGGGGATAGGCTGTAAGGTCGGCGGCGGGTGGCAGTTGCGCGAGCGCGGGGTGCAGATCGTCGGCCAGATGCGCGCGCAGCAGCCGGCTGCCGGTCTGCAGCACCTGCATCTCGACGCGGGTGTCGCGGCCGAGGACGGGCGAATCGAGAAACGCGCGGGTCACGCTGATGTCCGAACCGGACGAAACCATGGTGAGATCGGCGATGGCGAGTATGAGGACCACTGCGTCCCAGGCGAGCATGAGGGGAAGCCAGCGGAGGTGAAAAAATCCGGGGACGGTACCCAGTACTCCAGCCACAAGCAGCAGCAGCGCACGCGCGGTGAGGGTCACGCCCCCGATCGCGCCGAGCCGGTTCGCCGGCTGGAGTTTGGACGTTACCGGCGCAGGGATGAGAGTGCGGATCATTTTGGCAGTGGCGTCGCGGCGAGAACGTCGGTGATGACGCGATCGGGATCGAAGCCTTCGAGCTCGGCCTCGGCGCGCAGGATGATGCGATGGCGCAGGCACGGCAGCGCAGCCTGCTTCACATCGTCGGGGATAAGGAAGTCGCGGCCGTCTTTGGCGGCGTAGGCCTTCGCGATAATGAGCAGATTCGCCGCTGCGCGCGGGCTGGCACCGAGCGTGATGGCCGGCCACTCGCGGGTGCGGCGAATGACGGCGAGGACGTAGTCGAAGATCGCGGGCTCGACACGGACCGCGCGCAACTCGAGGCGCGCGGCGACCAGCTCCTCCCTGCTGACCGTGCCGATTTCGATGGCCTCGAACTGCGGCGAGTCGGCCTTGGCGTGGTGACGCTCGAGGACGACGCGCTCTTCCGCGGCGGATGGATAGCTGACGCGAATTTTCACGAGGAAACGGTCGAGCTGCGCCTCGGGCAGCGGATAGGTGCCTTCGAACTCGAGCGGATTTTGCGTGGCGAAGACGGTGAAGAAATCGTCGAGCGCGTGCGTTTCGCCGTCGACCGTGACCTGGCGCTCTTCCATGCTTTCGAGCAGCGCGGCCTGGGTGCGCGGCGGCATGCGGTTGATTTCGTCGGCGAGCAGGAACTGCGTGAACACAGGACCGCGATGAAAGGCGAACTCGCTGGTCTTGAGCGAGAAGACGCTGGTGCCGAGAATGTCGGCGGGCATCATGTCGGGCGTGCCCTGGATGCGGCGGAAATCGAGCGCGAGAAAGCGGGCCAGGGTTTTCACGGTCATCGTTTTCGCGACGCCGGGAACGCCTTCCACGAGCGCGTGGCCGCCGCAGAGAAAGGTGATGAGCGACTGCTCGATGAGTTCGGTCTGGCCGGAGATGACTTTGCCCAGCTCGGCTTTGCCCTTTTCGAAGATGGAGAGAACGGCTCGAACTTCA
>DATJTG010000090.1:0-5576 GCA_035503555.1 Acidobacteriaceae bacterium
TGAATCCGCACACCGGGCAGGTGCTGGCGCTGGTGGGCGGGCGGAACTATGGCCAGAGCCAGTTCAACCATGCCGTGTCGCACCGGCCGACGGGGTCGATCTTCAAGCCGTTTGTGTATGCGGCGGCGTTCAATACGAGCCTGGCCGGATCGCAACTGACGAATTCGGACGGCACCAGCGCGACGTTCACGCCGGTGACGATTCTGAACGACGAGCAGACGACGTTCACGTTTGCCGGCGACCAGACGTACTCGCCGCGCAATTTCGAAAACGAGTACCGCGGCGAGGTGACGGCGCGGGTGGCGCTGATGCACTCGCTGAACAATGCGACGATCGAACTGGCTTCGATGGTGGGCTATAACAACGTCGCGGCGCTGGCGCGGGATGCGGGGATCACGTCGGCGCGGGGAACTCCGGCCATGGCGATCGGCGCGTACGATGCGACTCCGCTGCAGATGGCGGGGGCGTACACGGTGTTTGCCAACAACGGGGTGAAGATCGATCCGTGGATGCTGGCGTCGGTGCGCACCTCACGGGGCGATGTGATGAACGACTACACGCCGGTGAGCAAGCCGGTGCTCGATCCGCGCGCGGCGTACCTGACGTTGAACCTGATGCAGAACGTGCTCAACGGGGGAACGGGATCGATTGTCCGGCAGATGGGCTTTACGGCGCCGGCGGCGGGCAAGACGGGAACGTCGCACGACGCGTGGTTCGCCGGGTTTACGAGCAACCTGATCTGCATCGTGTGGGTGGGCAACGACGATTACAGCGACATCAAGATCGAGGGCGCGCACGCGGCGGCTCCGATCTGGGCCGATTTTATGAAGAAGGCCGTGGAGCTGCCGCAGTATTCGGATACGCGGGATTTTGTTCCGCCACAGGGGATCGTGGAGGTGCGGCTGGACAAGGCGACGAATCTGCTAGCGGATGCGGCCTGCCCGGACGACTACTACGCGGCGTTTCTCGAAGGAACGCAGCCAACCGATACCTGCGACCATGCAAACGGCGACCAGCGCAATCTCTTCCAGAGAATCTTCGGACTGGGCGAGAAGCCGGCGACGCCTCCGCAGGTGCCGGTGACACAGACGGCTCCGCAGCCGGCTCAACCGGCACCGGCACCGGCACCGAGCCCGACGGTGGCACAGAATCCGCCGGTTCAGCAGCCACAGCAGACAAAGAAGAAGCGCGGATTCTTCGCGAGACTCTTTGGGAAGAAGGACGACGATGCGAACCAGCAGCAACAGCAGTCTGCACCTCAGCCGAATCCTCCGCCGCCGCCGCAGTGAAGCAGGGATTATGCGAGCAGGCTCGGAGGATGACGTTCTTCCCAGCTGCTCGCGGTTTTCCGACATGACGCCCGCTTACTGCCCTGGGCTGGCGTAGTAGCCGGTGCGATGGCGAACGGTGTAAGGTCCGGAGGCGGGTGATGGCTTGGTCAATGTCACCGAGATGCTCCGGAAGGGTGAGTCGCTCACGCGGTGGGCGGGGTAGTAGCCGAGCAGGTATTGCGTGCGCAGGTCTTCGGAGACTTTTCTGAAGGCCTGCTCGAGGTTTCCCTCGTCGGCGTAGTAGTATTTGCCGCCGGTTTCCTGCGAGAGGGTAATGAGGGCGTGTTCGCCGCCGGTTTCGCGGCCGGCGTCGGCGACGATAGGCAGATCGATGATGCTGAAGATCATGACTTCGCCGCGGCGGGCCTGTTCGAGGGCCTGCGCGTAATCGACGCCCTTCACCGTGTTGCCACCGTCGGAGATGATGACGAGCACTTTGCGGCCGGGGCGCCGGGCAAGGGTCTGCGAAGCGAGGTAGACGGCATCGTAGAGGGCGGTTGCGGGGCCGATGGAGAGATTTTCGAGGCCGGTATCGATGCGCCGGACGCTGTTGGTGAAGGGTACGACTTCGCGCACGTCGGAGTTGAAGTCGAAGAGATCGAGCTGATCGACGGGACGCATGAGCGCATGGACGAAGTTGCGCGCGGCGCTCTTTTCGAGGCCGAGATCCTTGTAGGTGCTGCCGCTGGTGTCAATGGCGAGGACGATGGAAAGCGGCATTCCGGTGTCGCGCTCGAAGAAGGCGATCTTTTGCGGATGGCCGTCTTCGGCGATGGCGAAGTCGTCGGAGGTGAGGCCGGGGACGGGCGCACCGGCGGCGTCGGTGACGTTGACGAAGACGTTGACCAGGCGCACGTTGACACGAATGGGCGGGGCGGCGACCTGCGGCCAGAGCGCAGCGGGCGCGGTAAAGGCGACAACAAAGAGCAGAGAGCGGAGGCGCGCGACGGCTTTGATTTGGGACTTCACCTCGGGATCTCCGCTGCAATCGAAGGCGGAAACGGCTCGCCGTCGGCCCAGACGGCTCCGTCTTCAAAGTACTCCTTCTTCCAGATGGGGATGGTCTTCTTGAGGGTGTCGATGAGCCAGCGGCAGGCGTCGAAGGCGGCGGCGCGATGCGCGGAGGCGACAGCGATGAGGACACTGGACTCGCCGACTTCGATGCGGCCGAGGCGGTGCACGATGGCGACGTCGCGGATGGGGAAATCGGCGATGGCTCTGGCCGCGAGCACGCGCATCTGCGCGAGCGCCATCTCTTCGTAGGCTTCATAGACAAGATAGAGAGTGCGGCGGCCGCGGGTGTTGTTGCGCACCATGCCGTCGAAGATGACCAGCGCGCCGTCTTCGGGCCGTTCGAGAGTGGTGACGGCGGTGTGCGCGTCGATGCGCGAGTGGACGATTGAGACGTGCGGGCCGATGCCGGCTGCCCCTCCGCTAACGGGGGGCAGAAGGGCGACTTCGTCGCCGTCGGCTAAAAGATGCGTGGCGGTTGCGTATTCACGGTTGACGGCGACGGCGATGGAGGACCAGAGGCCGGCGTGGTTGGTGGGGTGACCGCGGTAGCGCTCGAGCAGCGTGGCAACGGTAGAGCCGCCGGGCAGGTCGATTTCGCCGGTTTGTTCAGGAATAAGGTCTTTGAGGACGCCGAAGACGAGGACACGGACACGCATGCTTTCTAAAGAATACCTACACCCTTAGACGGATGAATGGGCAGGGCGTCTGCGGGAAGGAAAGCCCAACTTTCACATGTTTTTGCTGACAAGTGTCACTCGATCGGGCGTGGAGAGGGCGGTAGACTGCGGGTGTCCGATTGAGGAGGCGTGCGTGGCCGATTCTGCCGTTGTGCCGGTTGTTGCCCCGGGCCCTGTGACACAGAAGGAGCGCATTCAATCTATTGATGTCATGCGCGGCGTAGCGCTGCTGGGGATCCTGGCGATGAATATCCAGGACTTCTCGATGATCGGGCAGGCATATTTGAATCCGACGGCGTATGGGGATCTGCACGGGCTGAATTACGCGGTGTGGTATGGGTGCATGCTCTTCGCCGATTTGAAGTTCATGTCGATCTTCTCGATGCTCTTTGGCGCGGGGATTTACCTGATGACCAGCCGCATCGAAGCCTCGGGGCGGCGGCCGGGACCGATCCACTACCGGCGCATGGGGTGGCTGGCGCTGTTCGGTTGCCTGCACGGCTACCTGATATGGACGGGGGACATCCTTTTCACCTATGCGCTGGGCGGGGCGGTTGCGTACCTGGCGCGCAAATGGAGGCCGAGGAGGCTGATCGTCTCCGGACTGCTGTTCACGGCGGTGGCAACGGCGCTGTCTGCAGGCAGCTATGCTTCGATGCCGTACTGGCCGAAGAAGTCGGTCGACAATTTGCGCGAGAACATGTGGATGCCATCGCAGGCCGAGCTCGCCAAGGAGCTTGCGGTTCATCGCGCAGGATGGCTGGGCGAGGAAAAGCAACGGGCGATCGAAAACGTGGGAAACCAGATTCAGGGCAATATTTTTCTGGCCTTCTGGCGAGCTTACGGGCTGATGCTGGCGGGGATGGGGCTCTTCAAGCTGGGGGTCTTCAGCGCGGCGCTGCCGGCGCGGGTGTACGGATGGTTTATTGCGCTGGGGCTGCTGGTGGGCATTCCGGTGATCGCCTTTGGCGTGCACATGGAGTTCGCTCACCACTGGGATTTGCGGCAGGCCTTCTTTATCGACTTCCAGTACAACTACTGGGCAAGCCTGCTGGTGTGCCTGTTCTGGGTTGGCCTGGTGATGCTGACCTGCCGGAAGGGATGGCTGCCGGACGCGCGGCGGAGGCTGGGCGCGGTAGGCCGGATGGCGTTCACGAACTACCTGATGCACAGCATTGTCTGCACGTTCTTGTTTTACGGCTGGGGACTGGGGCTGTATGGCAGGTTGAGCCGGACGGAGCAGTTCGGGATTGTGCTGGCGATCTGGGCGGCGCAGCTGATCATTTCGCCGTGGTGGCTCGATCGCTTCCAGTTTGGACCGCTCGAGTGGCTGTGGCGCTCGCTGACCTACTGGAAGCTGCAGCCGATGCGGAAAACCAGTTCACAGCAGGCAGTGAACAGTCCACAGCTGGCGGAAGGCTGATTGCAGTTGAGAGTTCTCAGTGACCAGTGACCAGTTTCCCTGAAGTACTAGCCTGGTCAGGACGCGAATAAGTCGTCTTGGGCGGGATACCAGAGTTTCTGGTCGTCAGTTCTGAGAAATGAAGTGAGCTGGTGCGGCTCGCGGCGGCCTTTTCCGTGAGCATCGTAATAGATATGCTCGACGGAAATGCCGCGGACGGTGAGGTCGTCGGCAACGAGCGAGCGGTGACAGCGCCAGGGCACCGCTTCAGCGCACATGATGACGGTGTGTTCGTGAGGGGCGGCGTTGAGCAGCTCCCCCTTGAGCAGTTCGACGACTGCGGCGGCGAATTCCGGAGTCTGCATATAGTCGGCGTATCCGCGAAAGCTGGAATTGCGCCAGCCGGTGTTGATGGAGTCCTTGTGCGCGTGGCGGAGGCCGCCGAGAGCGCGATGCCAGCGGTATTCGATGCCGACTTCGGCAAGTGAGCGCGAGAGGTTTTCCTGAGCGAACTGCGGGTTGTGGCGGGATTTGGGGATGGTGCGAATGTCGGCCAGGTTACGCACGCCGTTCTCGCGCAGGATGGCGAGGAATGTGTCGATGGGCAGCGTGGAGTGGCCGATGGTCAGCATGAAAATCAGGGCTCAGGGCTTAACCGCAATTTATGCCTAAACAATTATGGCCGCACGATGGTTTTCCGCGCGGCCATTTGAGTCTCACGCGCTCGCGTGCTCAAGGACTTCTTCCCTAACCTGTTCGTCCTTCTGCTCGTCGGCGGCGGTTTTGGGCAGGGCGACGGCGAGTACGTCTTCGATGCGGCTGGCGTAGTGGATGTTGACTCCGGCGGTCTGCTCGGGCATCAGGTCCTCCTCCACGTTCTGCCGGTTTTCGGCGGGCAGGATTACGTCATTCACTCCGGCGCGCTTGGCGGCGAGGAATTTCTCCTTGATGCCGCCGACGGGCAGCACGTTTCCGCTGAGCGTGATCTCGCCGGTCATGGCGGTCAGCGGGCGCACCGGCTTGTCGGTGAGCAGCGAGACGAGCACGGTCGCCATCGTCACACCCGCTGAAGGGCCGTCCTTGGGGATGGCTCCGGCGGGGACGTGGATGTGGATGTCGATCTCGTTCATGAAGTCTTCGGGGAGACCGAGC
>DATJTG010000091.1:0-19614 GCA_035503555.1 Acidobacteriaceae bacterium
CGCGATGCCGCAAACCACAACGCCCCATCGAACCAGCCCGTTCCCAGGTCGCACGTTCCGCCTCCTGCAAAGAACCGCAACCATGGTAGAACGAGCGAGCGTACTCATCGGCGCGAACAGGCTGGTCCTTCTGACCGCGAATCGGCCTGTGCGTGGACGGCTAGTCCCTTTCGATTGCCATCGCCACAGAGTTTCCGCCGCCCAAACACAGGGCGACCACGCCGCGCCGCGCGCGCCGCTGGATCATCTCGTGCAGCAGGGTGACGAAGACCCGTGCGCCGCTGGCGCCGATCGGATGCCCGATCGCGACCGATCCGCCGTTAACGTTCAGCTTCTCATCGGGAACCCCCAGCTCCCGCCCCAGAGCGATCGATTGCACCGCGAAGGCCTCATTCAGCTCGAACAGGTCGACGTCGCCGACAGACCATCCGGCTTTCGCCATCACCTTGCGCACGCCCGTGACCGGCGCCATCATCACCCACTTCGGCTCGACGCCGCTGGTGGCGTGCGCCACAATGCGGGCCATCGGCTCGAGGCCGAGCGCCTTCGCCTTCGCCTCTGCCATCAGGACCACGGCGGCAGCCGCATCGTTCACGCCCGGAGCATTGCCCGCCGTCACCGTTCCATCCTTCTTAAACGCCGGTTTCAGCGCGCGCAGGCTCTCGAGGCTGGCGTCCTCGCGGATCGCTTCGTCGCGCTCGAAGAGCCTCGGCTCCGCGCCCTTTTTCTTTGCCGGAATCTCCACAGGCACCACTTCCGCCGCAAATCGACCCTCGCGCCACGCAGCTGCCGCTTTCTGATGCGAGCGCAGCGCGAAGCTGTCCTGATCCTCGCGCGTGATGCCGTACTTCTCAGCTACCAGTTCCGCCGTCTGCCCCATGTGGAAGTCGTTGTAAACATCCCACAGCCCGTCGTTCACCATCGAATCCACGGCGATGTTGTTGCCCATGCGGAAGCCGCTGCGCGCGTGCGGCAGCAAATACGGCGCGTTGGTCATCGACTCCATGCCGCCGGCGACGACGATCTCCGCGTTGCCTGTCTGGATCGTCTGCGCCGCGAGCGAGACAGCCCGCAATCCCGAACCGCACACCATGTTCACCGTCACCGCGCTCACCTCCGGCGGCAGCCCGCCGAAGAGCGCCGCCTGGCGTGCGGGATTCTGTCCCAAGCCTGCCGGCAGCACGTTGCCCATGATGCACTCGTCCACCTGCTCCGTCTTCACCTGCGCGCGGCGCACTGCCTCGCGCACCACCACCGCGCCCAGCCTGGTTGCAGAGACCTCGGAGAGCGATCCCTGAAACTTCCCCACCGGCGTGCGGCAGCCGGAAACAATCACAATCGGTTCCATAAACTCCCTTTTCTCTGATTCGATGCGCGTCACCCGCTCGTAGAATCCAATGGAAGATAACAGAGTCCGAGGACCTCATGCACGAAGCTCCGCTCCAGCCCACCGCGTCCGCCGCACCGCGTTCCACCAGCGCGGTCGCCCCGTGGTGGCACACCGCGCTCATCGTGCTGCTGATTGTCGGCGGCTCGGTGTTCAATTCGCGTCCCACGCACATCGGCGCTCTCAGCGCGCATCACGTGCAGCGCTACCTCACCGGCATCGGCGTGGAATGGCTGCTCTTTCTGCTCGTCTGGTGGGGTCTGCGCATGAAACGCGTCTCTCTCGCGGAGGTCTTCGGCTTCCGCCGCGGCCTCGAGGCCTGGGGCGAAGATCTCGCCGCCGCCGCCATCTTCTGGATCATCTCTCTCGCGATCCTCGCCTGCATCGGCATCCTCGCGCAGCTGCTCCATCTCACCTCGCCGCAGAAGGCGCTCGCCGCGCTCGCGCCGCGGAACGCGCAGGAGATCCTGCTTTGGATCACCCTCAGCTGCACCGCCGGCATCGTCGAGGAGCTTACGTTCCGCGGGTATCTGCTGCGCCAGTTCGCTGCGCCCGCGCATTCGCTGGCTGTGGGCGTCGTCGCATCGTCGCTCATCTTCGGCATCGCGCACGGATACGAAGGCGCTGCGGGCATGCTCGCCATCGGCGTGTATGGCGCGCTCTTCTGCGCTCTCGCACTTCTGCGACGCTCGCTGCGGCCCGGCATGATCGCGCATGCGTGGCACGATATTTTCTCCGGCTTGATGCTCGCTCTCGTCCATCACTTTCATCTCCTCTGATCGCGTGATGCTCGTGCCGATGACGAGCGCGATTCCGTCGAGCGAAATCTCCGTCGAAAAACTCCATTTTTTCCTTGACACTCATGGTGGGGAAATCTATACATTCGTTAACTGCAGCATTTATGTTGCAGACTTCGATGTAGACATCGAAAAGGGAGAATAGACAAAATGGCAACGAAGAAAGCAGCTAAGAAACCGGCGAAGAAGGCAGCGAAGAAGGCCGCAAAGAAAAAGTAAGCCATCACCGGCAACACCCTGGGGGGACGCGTAAAGCGTCCCCCCAATCATTTTGAGCCAGTGTTCATGAGGGTTTCCGCAACAGCCCTCTGCATCGATCATCCCTTCCGCCTGTTCGCGTTCATACGAACGTCACCCTCTCCTGGGCACTCGATGCCGCTCAGTGATCACCAGCCTCTGATCCCTGTACCCTGTCCTCATGACCCGCCGCCGCTGGATCGCCGACACCTGGGACGAAGCCACCGCTGCCCTCGAAGGTAACCAGGCCGCCCACCTCATCCGCGTGCTCCGCGCGCAGCCCGGCATGGAGTTCGACATCGTCGCCGGCGGCCGCGTGTGGCATGGCGTCATCGCGGCCATTGTCGGCGATTCGGTGCGCTTCAACCTCGTCGCCGAAGTCGCAGCCGATCCCGCACTGCCCATCACGCTGCTGCTCAGCATCTACAAATTCGATCGCATGGAGTGGGCCATCGAGAAGGCAACCGAACTCGGCGCCGAGTGCATCGTGCCGGTCATCGCGCGCCGCAGCGAGAAGCATCTCGCCCAGTCCGCCGCATCGCGCGCCGATCGCTGGCGCCGCATCGCCGTCGAAGCCTCGAAGCAGGCGCGCCGCTCCGATGTGCTCCGGATCAATGACCCTCTGCCGCTGAAGACCGCGATCGCGCGGAGTGCTGATGCCGTGCGCCTTGTGCTGGCCGAGCAGGAGCGCTCGACGACGCTGCATCACGCGCTGACGACCGCGCTTGCCGCTGCGGGCGACGATGTGCCCGCGATGCACATCGCCGTCGGTCCGGAGGGTGGATGGACCGCCGAAGAAGAAGCGCTCTTCGACGCGGAGAGCTGGAAGGCCGTCAGCCTCGGCCCGCGCATCCTTCGCGCCGAAACCGCCGCCATCGCGGCGCTGTCGATCGCCGCTGCGCTGCTGGAGTAGCAGCGTCCGGGCTGCAGCGGTCAGGAATGGCATCCTCTCAGCGAGAGGGCTTTTGCTCTTCCCGCGGCATGCGTCCAATAAGAATGGCCGGCTCGCGCCGGCCATCTTCATCATCTCGAGATCGCAGTCTGCAGATTGAGCGAATTAAATTATCCGGAAGCCGTACTTTGCTGACCGGTTTCTGAACTGACCGGCTTTCAGCTAACCGCTTCTCCCCCGCATTTAAGAGAACATCTCCTTCACCTTGTCGAAAATCCCCCGCGACGTCGGCGTGTTCTCCACGGTCATGATCTCGCCCAGCTCGCGCAGCTTGTCCTTCTGCGCTTTGGTCAGCTTGGTGGGCGTGCGCACCACCACCTGCGCCACCAGATCACCGCGCCCGTGCTCGTTGAGGTAGGGCACGCCGCGTCCGCGAATCTTGATCTCCTGACCGCTCTGCGTGCCTTCAGGAATCTTCAATCGCGCCGGTCCGTCCAGCGTCACCAGGTGAATCTCGGTGCCGAGCGCCGCCTGCGGAAACGAAATCGGAATGATACAGCGCAGATCGTTGCCGTCGCGCTCGAAGAACTTGTGCGGACGCACGCGCAGCACCACATACAGATCTCCGTTGCCGCCGCCGGAGCGTCCCGTGTCGCCTTCGCCCTGGTAGCGGATGCGCGTGCCGTCTTCCACGCCGGCCGGAATCGTGACCGTCATGTCGTGGCTGCGCTCCACCCGCCCATCGCCCCGGCACGTCGTGCAGGGATCGGTGATCACCGTCCCCATGCCGCCGCAGTGCGTGCATGTGCGCGCAATCGAGAAGAAGCCCTGCTGGTAGCGCACCTGCCCGCGTCCCTGGCAGTGCGGACACGTCGAAGGCCCGCGCCCGGTCGCCGTCCCCGTGCCCCGGCAGTCCTTGCACCCTTCCATCCTCTGAAACGTGATCTTCGTCTCTTTGCCGAACACCGCTTCCTCAAACTCGATGCTCAGATCGTGGCGAACGTCGTGGCCCTTCTGCGTGCGCGAGGCGCGGCGGTTGCCGCCGACGTTGAACATCTCGCCGAAAATGTCGCCGAAGATGTCTCCGATATCCTGCACGCCGCCGAACGGCCCGGCGCCGTCGAAGCCGCCGCCGCCCATGCCCGCGTGGCCGAACCGGTCGTACACCGCGCGCTTTTGCGGATCGCTCAGCACCTGATACGCCTCGCTGCACTCCTTAAAGCGCTCTTCGGACTCGCTGTTCCCTGGATTGCGGTCCGGGTGATACTGCAGCGCCAGCTTGCGATACGCCGTCTTCAGCTCCTGGTCGGTCGCCGTGCGCGCAACACCCAAAACCTCGTAGTAGTCAGCCTTGATCACGTTTCCTGTTCTGCTCATGCTTCTTTCTGCTGGGGATTGCTCGCCACCCGCACCAGCGCCGGGCGCAGAAGCCGCTCGCGGATGCGATACCCGCGGCGAACCTCGTCAAATACCTGATGATCCGGAAGGTCCGCGCGCTCCACCATCTCCAGTGCCTCATGCACCTTCGGATCGAACGCCGCTCCTACCGCTTCCACCGCCTGCACGTTTAGCCCGCGCAGCGCCTCTTCCATCTGCTTCACGATCAGTTCCACGCCCGTGCGCAGCTGATCGGCCGAGCCCGTCGACTTCAGCGCCAGCTGGAAGTTGTCGAGCACCGGCAGAAACTGCTCCACCGCGCCCGCAACGGCAAAGTCGCGAAACTCCGTCCGCTCCTTCGCCTCGCGCTTGCGCGCGTTCTCAAACTCGGCCTGTAGCCGCGCCAGGCGATCGAACAGCAAATCCCGCTCCGCCTTCAGGCGGTCGTACTCCTCCTGCGGAACCGTCGCCGTTTCCACCACCACCAGCGGCTCGCTCAATTCCTCCGCTGCTCCGTTGCCTTGCGCCGGAGTCTCCTCGGCGTTCTTTTCTTCCACCATCCGTCTGCTCATACCTCAGTCTCGATTTTCTGCTCGCACACACGCTCCTGCGAGCGGGCTGCGTCTTCTGCGGGGATGCCGCTCTACTGCGGCGACGGGAAGATCCTTCCCGAAAGCTGCGCGATATACGATACCGCGTTGATCGTCTCCTGATACTGGATGCGCGTTGGCCCGATCACGGCCACCGTGCCCAGACTGCCCGTGCCCAGCCGCGCATTGGCGCCGATCAGCACAAAATCCTTCAGTTCCGGAATCGCTTCCTCCAGCCCCACCACCACGCGCACCGACCGCTGCTGCGCATCGACGTACGCGTTCAGCAGCTCGATCAGGCGCTCCTTCGCTTCCAGCGCCTGCAGCATGGTCCGTAGCCGCGAGCGATCCGTCTCGCCAACCAGCAGATTCGCGACGCCCTCCACGAAAATCGCCGGTGCCGCGGCCGTATCCGCTTCCAGAGCGCCCTTGCGCACCAGCTCTTCCACCCACAACATCAGCCGATCGTACTCGCTGCGCTCCGCTTCCAGCCGCCCCTCCAGTTCCACGCGAATCCGTTCGATCGACCAACCGTGGTAGTTCTCGTTCAGGAAGCGCGCCGCCGTTTCCAGCTCTCCGATGTTCAGGTCCCGATCGAGCATCAGCACGCGATCGAGCACCGTGCCGCCCTTCGTGATCACCACCGCCAGCACCCGCCCGGCGCCCAGCCGCGAGAAGTGAATGTGCTCCAGCTGATGGAACTCCTGCGCCGACGCCAGTGCCACGCCCAGCCCGCTCGAAATCAGCGCCAGCACATGCGACGTGCGCTCCAGATACTGCTGGCTCGTGCCGATCCCGGCAAAGCTCTCCTCAATCTGCTCGCGGCGCTCCGGGGGCAGAATCGCAAACTGCGGCCCGCTGAGCTGCTCCACATACAGCCGGAACGCCTGCGCCGTCGGGATTCGCCCGGCCGACGTGTGCGGCTGGTCGAGCAGCCCGGCCTTGTCGAGCGACGCCATCACGTTGCGCAGGGTCGCGGGGCTCATGCCGTCGCGATTGCCGGCCTGCCCGCCGAAATGCCGCGCGAGCGCCTGCGAAGCCACAGGCTCCCCCGTCGCGATATAGGTTTCGACAATGGCTGTCAGCACCGCGCGTTCCCGCGGGCTGATCGGCTCGGACCCCATCAAAATCTCACAGCACCCGGCGCAAATTGGGTGCAGTGCTCCTGTATAGATTGTAGGTTTGGCGATGGGGAGGGTCAACCGGCCTTTCGTGTTAGTGCCAACCCTGCAAATCACCAGATCTGGCATACACAGGAGTCAATCTCCGACGCCAATCTCAAACGGAGATTCATTCTCCACCACCACCCCCCGCATCCAGACAATCCGCCCCTGCCAAGCGACCACCGGCCAGGGCTTCCGCTCCTCGGCCGCCACGCCCATCCGCTCGAAGATCTCCTTCAGCGGCTTCGGCCCCCGCGAGTGCTTCAGCGTCACCCGATCTCCCGGCCTCGGCGTGCGCAAAATCGCCGCCGGCAATCGCTCACCATCTCTCAAGCCTCCAGTCCCCTCCAGCAGTTTTGCGACAAGCGTCACGCCCAGCCCCGTCACCTCGCCCGGAATCGGCAGCTCGTAACTCTCCGCCTGCCCTCTTGCTTCGCCTCGGCTCGCACTTTCCGCCCCGCGCAACAGCCGCAGCTCCCGCGCCGTCCGCTCCGCCCGCAAATGGGCCGCCACATCCTGCTTCTTCGCGCCCGCGGCGCTCGCATCCGCCGCGACCATCTCCATCAGACGTTGCGTCTGATCGAAATTCAGCGCGCACCCCAGTTGCTCTGCCGCCGCGCGCAGCACCCGCCGCCGCAGCGCCACGGGCAGCGCCCGCAGCCGCTCCAGCTCCATCCCCACGCTGCTCTCGTGGGGATGCGTGCTCACCGCGCGTCCGCCGCCGCGCACCGGCTTGCCCGGCAACAGCAATTGCGGCAGCAGTCGGCGCAGCTCCGCATCCCACCACGCCTCTTCGTCGCGCGCCAGCCCCGCCATGTGCGCCAGTTGCTCGGCCACTCGGGGATTGAATTCCGCCAGCCGCGGCAGCAGCTCATGCCGGATGCGGTTCCGCGTGAACACGGTCTCCGCGTTCGTCGTATCCTCGCGCCACGCCTGCCCTAGGGCTCGCAGCCACGCCTCAATCTCCGCCCGCCGCACGCCCAGGAACGGCCGCAGAATCACTCCGCGTCCCGCTTCAACTACGGGATGAATCCCGCCGAGGCCCTCCGTCCACGCTCCGCGCAGCAGCCGATGCAGCACCGTCTCCGCCTGGTCGTCGAGAGTGTGCGCCGTCGCAACGGCATCCGCCTGGCCCGCGGCCAGCAGTTTGCGGAACCACGCATAGCGCAGCACCCGCGCCGCTTCTTCAATCGACTGTTGGTTCTCGCGCGCCACCGCCGACGTATCCACGCGATGCAGATGGAACGCGCACCCCAGCCGATCCGCGAGCGCGCGCACAAACTCGGCATCGGCATCGGCCTCCGCGCCGCGCAGCCCGTGATGAACGTGTGCCACGCAAACCACCAGCCCAATCTCCGGCGCGTCCTCCACCACTGTGCGCAGCAGCGCCACGGAATCCGCCCCGCCCGACACCGCGACCGCCACGCGCATCCCCGCACGCAGCCGGCTTCGATCGAGTTTGGGCGCCGCCGTCACCAGATCATCCTAATCCGCGCAGGGTGCGGCTATGGATCCCTCTGCTGCTCTGGGCTGCCTGTTGGTCATATACTTCTCTCCATGTTGAAAACCAGGGTGGCCGTTGCTGCCGACGCACCGCTCATCACGCATCATCGCCGCCGCATGTTTGTCGATGCCGGCCGCCGCGACGATCCCGTTCTGCAAATCATGGCGGAAGCGCACGAGCCCTGGGTGGCAAAGGCCATCAATGATGGCCGCTACCTCGGCTGGCTCACCGAGGACGACGGCAAAGTAGTCGCCGGCGCCGGCCTGCTCCTGCTGGAGTGGCCGCCGCACCCGCTCGATCCCCGCTCCACGCAGCGCGGCTATCTCTGCAACGTGTACGTGGAGCCCAGCCATCGGCGCCATCGCCTCGCCAGCAACCTCATTGAGATGACGCTCGCCGAAGCGCGTCGCCGCCATATCCGTGTCGTCTCCCTGCACTCCACCGACGAAGGCCGTCGCCTCTATGAAGCCAACGGCTTCCGCACCACGAACGAGATGTTTTACGTCGAGCCGGTCGAGCCGTAAATTCGCTGAGGTTCACCGACGATGCCTTCGCTGCGCACCGCTCTCCTCGCCCTCGTGATTGCGTCCCCGATCACTGCCGCCGCCGCCGCTCCCTTGCACTCTCCGTGGGACGATCTGCACATCGCGCTCACCGACAAGCCCTACGACTGTCCCGCGCCCCCGCCCTTCGCGAAGACGCTGGACGCGGAGAGTTACTACATCGACGCGCACCACTCCGTCATCGATCCTGCGAAGAAGGCCGCGGAAGAAAAGGCCACCGAAGGACCCACGCATCTCGGCCAGTGGGCCACCCAGGCCGCCGACAACTATCTCCGCCACGGCAGCCGGGCCGCCGCTGCCTGTGTCTACTCGCTGCTCGATGCGGCCGCGCAGGCCAAAGCCTGGACCGGCGAGATGCCCACCGGCCAGGGTCACTACGAGCAGAAATGGCTGCTCGCCGGCAGCGCCATCGCCTATCTCAAAGTGCGCAATACCGGCGTGGGCACGCCGGCGCAGGATAAGAACATTCAAGGCTGGTTTCGCTCACTGGCCGATCGCGTCACCGATTATGTCGACAGCAAGAAAAACAATCCCGGCAGCGATGCGTGGAACAATCACCGCTACTGGTCGGGCCTCGCCGTGTGTGCTGCCGGCATCGCGCTCAACGACAAGAGCGACTACGAGTGGGGCATCGCGTCGTACAAATTCGGCGTCGACCAGATTCAACCTAACGGCGTGCTGCCGCTCGAAATGAACCGCGCCGGCCGCGCGCTCCACTACCATCTCTACGCCCTCGCGCCCCTTGTCATGATCGCGGAATTGGCCGAAGCCAACGGACAGGACCTCTACAGTTACGACAACGGCGCCATCCACCGCCTCGTGAAGCTCTGCATCGCCGGACTCGCCGATCCTAACCTCTTCACCAAAGCCACCGGCGTCACGCAGGACGTCACGGGCGCCCCGTATTCCGGCGCTGACATTGGCTGGGCCGTGCCCTATGTGAAGCGCTTCCCCAATGCGCAGCTCTCCCAGTGGATCGGCGTAGCCGAGTACACCGGCTTCTGGCAATGGGGCGGCCTGCCTCCCGGCGCGAATCTGTAATAGAAACTGTTACGAATAAGACGGCGCCCATCCAGGCTGGATGCTGGCTTCAGCGGGGTCTTGTGCCGGCTTTACCTCAGAATCGGGAACGGCCCCGACGAATTCCCCCAGGGATTCGTGCTGCCGTAATCGAGATCGAAACCCAGCTGCAGCTTCGCCGCTTCCGACATGCGCCCCGGATTCCACGGCGGATCGAACACCACCGCGACGCTCACCGCCTTCACTTCCGGCAGCCGCCGCAGCTTGGTTTCCACATCGGCCTTCAGCACGTCACTCATGCCGCACCCCGGCGCTGTCAGCGACATCTGCACGTCAATCGTCTTGCCGCCCTCGGGAGCATCGCTGATTGCGCATTCGTAAATAAGCCCCAGATCGACGATGTTGACCGGAATCTCCGGGTCGTAGATCGTCTTCAGCTGATCCCACACCATGCGCTCGCTGAAGGCCGGCGGCGCGTGCTGCTCTTCCGCCGCGCTCGCGATGCCCAGCGCAACGGCGTCCGTTTCCTCAATGCGATAGAGCGCGCCCTGCGCGGAAACCGTGTAACTGCCGCCCTTGGCCTGGGTGATGCGCACGCACGTCCCCGCCGCCAGCGTATGCTTCGTCCCCGCAGGAATGGCAATCGCCGCGCAATCGCGCTTCAGCGCTACGGTTTGGTTGGTAATGATCATGCGGTAGCCTGGAGCCCAGAGCGAGCAGCCGGGTGTTTTCACTCCCAGCTGAATTTCGCTACTCCGTGGAAATCTTTTCCTGTTTCCCTTCGAGCGCCGCCTCCAGCGTGTGCCACGCCAGCGTCGCGCACTTCACGCGCACCGGAAACTCCGATACGCCCGAGAAAACCGCCAGCTTGCCCAGCTCAGCCTCGCTGTCATGCGAGTGCCCGGTTACCAGGTCGTGGAACTTCTGGAAGATCCTGTGCGCCTCAGCCTTCGTCTTGCCCTTCACCGTCTGCGTCATCATCGACGCCGAGGCCTTTGAGATCGCGCACCCCGCGCCCTGGAAGCCGATGTCGCGCACCGTCTCGCCATCCATCTCCAGATACACGGTGAAGCGGTCGCCGCACAGCGGGTTGTAGCCCTCAGCCTTGTGATTGGTCCCCGCCGGCTCCTTGTAGTTCCGCGGAGCCTTGCTGTGCTCGAGGATCACTTCCTGGTAGAGATCGCGCAGTTCCGGCATTACGCGAAGACCTCCCGCACCTTGCGGATGCCGCGCACCAGCGCGTCCACTTCGCTCCGCGTGTTGTAGGCGGCGAACGAAGCCCGCACCGTCGCCGGAATCCGGTAGCGATCCATCACCGGCTGTGCGCAGTGGTGGCCGGTGCGCACTGCGATCCCCTCCTGATCGAGAATCGTTCCAATGTCGTGCGGATGCACATCCTCGAGCGTGAACGACAGCACGCTGGCCTTCTCTGCTGCCGTGCCGATGATCTTCACGCCGTCCAGCGCGCTCACCCGCTCCGTCGCGTATACCAGCAGATCGTGCTCGTGCCCGGCAATCTTCTCGATGCCCAGAGACTGCATGTACTCGATGGCCGCCTTCAGGCCCGCGACGCCCGCCATATCCGGCGTGCCCGCTTCGAACTTGTGCGGCACCTTGTTGTACGTGGTCTTCTCGAACGTCACCGAGCTGATCATGTCGCCGCCCCCCTGGTAGGGAGACATCGCTTCGAGCAGAGCCTTCCTGCCGTAGAGCGCGCCAATACCCGTCGGCCCGTACATCTTGTGCGCGGAAAACGAGTAGAAGTCGCAGTCCAGGTCCTGCACATCCACAATCGTGTGCGGCACGGCCTGCGCACCGTCGACCACCACCGGGATGCCGTGCGCATGGGCCATCGCCACAATCTTCTTTACCGGATTCACGGTGCCCAGCGCGTTCGAAACATGCGTGAGGGCCACGATCTTCGTCTTCGGCCCGATCAGTTTCTCGAGCTCGTCCAAAACCAGCTCACCGCGATCGTTGATCGGCGCCACCTTCAGCTTCGCGCCTTTCTCTTCGCACAGCATCTGCCACGGCACGATGTCGGAGTGGTGCTCCATCGCGGTCACCAGGATCTCATTGTCCCCGCCCACGTGCTGGCGCCCCCAGGTCTGCGCCACCAGGTTGATGCCCTCGGTGGTGCCGCGCGTAAAGATGATCTCGCTTGCCTCGGCCGCGTTAATGAACTTCTGCACCGCGCGCCGTCCGGCTTCAAACTCCTCCGTCGCCAGTTGCGACAGATAATGCACGCCGCGATGGATGTTCGCGTTCCCATGCTCGTAATACCGCACCAGCGCGTCGATCACCGCCTTCGGCTTCTGCGACGTGGCCGCGTTGTCCAGATACACCAGCGGCTGTCCATGCACCCGCGTGGCCAGGATCGGGAAATCCGCCCGAACCTTCTCGACATCCAGCAGGGACCTGGTCGCGGTCTCCGGCGTTGCCACGCTCGCGCTCATCCCACTTCCTCCAGACTTCTTTCCGTTACCTTTCCGCTTCCCCGCGTTGGTGCGTTCGAGAGAACCAGCAGGTACTCGCGAATCAGATTCTCCACGTGGTTGCGCGCCGCGCCCGCTTGCATGCGCTCCAGGCACTCCTCGGCAAACGCCAGCAGCAGCAGCTTGCGCGCTTCCGATTCGCTGATGCCGCGCGAACGCAGGTAGAAGAGCGCGTTCTCCTCGATCTGTCCGATCGTTGCGCCGTGCGTGCACTTCACGTCGTCCGCGTAGATCTCGAGCTGCGGCTTGGTGTCGATCTGCGCGTCGTCGTTCAGCAGCAGGTTGCGATTCGTCTGCTTGGCATCGGTTTTCTGCGCGGCCTTGTGCACCACAATGCGCCCGTGAAAGACGCCGTGCGCCTGCCCGTCGAGAATGCCGTTGTAGAACTGGCGGCTGCTGCAGTGCGGAGCCGCGTGTTCCACGTGCATGAAGTTGTCCAGGTGCTGCCGCCCCGTGCCGAGAAACAGCCCGTTGATGAGGCACTCGCCGCCTTCGCCCGCCAGCACCGGATGCACGTTGTTGCGCACCAGCCCGCCGCCCACCAGCAACGAGTGCGACGTTACATTCGCGCTCCGGCCCTGCTGCATCCGCAGCGTCGACACGTTGTACGCCTTCACGTGCTCGCGCTCGATCAGGAAATGCTGCGCGTGCGCGTCGTTGCCGGCCACCAGCTCCGTCACCGCATTCGAGAAGGCGACCGACTCTCCGCCCACTGAAACATAATCTTCCACCACCGCCACCTGGCTCGCGTCTTCCGCAACGATCAGATTCCGCGGCTGCGTCATGGTTGGCTTGTCTTCTGCCGTCGTCAGATACAGCAGCACAATCGGCTGCTCCACCACCACGCCGCGCGGCACGTGCACATAGGCGCCATCTGCCAGGAAAGCCGTGTTCAGCGCGACAAACGCATCGCGCTCCGAATCGGCGTAGCGTCCCAGGTGTTTCTCCAGCGTCTCAGGATGGCGCTCAATCTGCTCGCGCAGGCTCCCGACCGTCACGCCCTTAGGCAGGGCGGCTGCGGCTGAAAGCTCCGGCGCATAACGGCCGTTCACAAAAACGAGTTGCGCTGCCGCGCTGTCCGCGGTCCACTCCTGTGCGTCGGTCTTCGCGACGGTAGCCTTGCCGCCCGCGCGAAACTCCGTCTTTGCCAGGCCGGCGACGTTCGTAAACCGCCAGTCTTCGTCCTTCGTCGTTGGAAAGCCAGCATCGCAGAAACGCGCAAACGCGTCCTCCCGCAGCTTCTTCAGCCACGGCAGTGCGCGACCCGCCGCCGTCCGCTCCGCCTCCGTGTACGCTTCCAGCCAGCTCTCCAGTTGCTCCACTGCTCGAACCGCAGTCGCCATCACCCGCGCGCTCCCACCGTTTCAGACTCGGTCCAGCCGTACCCCTTTTCTTCCAGTTCCAGAGCCAGCTCTTTACCGCCCGAGCGCACAATCCGCCCGTCGACGAGCACGTGCACGAAATCAGGCACGATGTAGTCCAGCAGCCGCTGGTAGTGGGTCACCACAATCATCGAGCGCTCCGGGCCGCGCAGCGAATTCACGCCGTTCGCCACGATGCGCAGCGCGTCGATGTCGAGGCCGGAATCCGTCTCGTCAAGCACGCAGAGCCGCGGCTCCAGAATCGCCATCTGCAGAATCTCGTTGCGCTTCTTCTCGCCGCCGCTGAAGCCCTCGTTGAGCGAGCGGTTTATCAGCTTTTCGTCCATCTCCAGCAGGGCCAGCTTCTCGCGGAAGAGCGGTAGAAAATCCATCGCGTCCATCTCATCCAGGCCGCGGTGCTTGCGCTGCGCGTTCAGCGCCGAGCGCAGAAAATAGGTGTTCCCGATGCCCGGAATCTCCACCGGATACTGGAACGCGAGAAAGACGCCCTCGCACGCCGCTTCCTCGGGCTTCATCTCCAGCAGATCCTTGCCGTCGAGCGTGATGGAGCCTTCCGTCACTTCGTACGCATCGCGCCGCGCCAGCACCTGAGCCAGCGTGCTCTTGCCTGAGCCGTTCGGCCCCATGATCGAGTGCACTTCGCCCGCGTTCACCGTCAGGTCGATGCCCTTCAGAATCTCCTGACCATTTACGGTCGCATGCAGGTTCTTAATTTCCAGCAAACTCATCCGTTCCCTCGTCTCCCAATCTCATTCGGGTGCCCCATCCAAGCCCGTTTTTGGCTTGGGTGGGTCTTATCCAACGCTGCCTTCCAAACTCACCGCCAGCAGCTTCTGTGCTTCCACGGCAAACTCCATCGGAAGCTCCTTGAACACCTGCTTGCAGAATCCGTTCACGATCATCGAAACCGCGTCTTCGGTCTTCAGGCCGCGCTGTTGCAGATAAAACAGCTGATCCTCGCCGATCTTCGATGTCGCCGCCTCGTGCTCCATGCGCGCCGACGCGTTCTTCACTTCGATGTACGGGAAGGTGTGCGCGCCGCATTTATCGCCAATCAGCAGCGAGTCGCACTGCGTGTAGTTGCGCGCGCTCTCGGCGCCCTTCATGATCTTTACCTGGCCGCGGTAGGTGTTCTGCCCGTGCCCCGCGCTGATGCCCTTCGAGACGATTGTGCTCTTCGTATTTTTCCCGAGGTGGATCATCTTCGTCCCGGTATCGGCCTGCTGATAGTTGTTGGTCAGCGCTACCGAGTAGAACTCGCCCACCGAGTTGTCGCCCTGCAGAATGCACGAGGGATACTTCCACGTGATCGCCGAGCCCGTTTCCACCTGCGTCCAGGAAATCTTCGAGTTGCGCCCCGCGCACTTGCCGCGCTTCGTCACGAAGTTGTAGATCCCGCCTTTGCCGTTCTTGTCGCCGGGATACCAGTTCTGCACCGTCGAGTAGCGAATCTGCGCGTTGTCCAGCGCCACCAGCTCCACCACCGCCGCGTGCAGCTGATTCTCGTCGCGCATCGGCGCCGTGCAGCCCTCGAGGTAGCTCACGTAGCTGCCCTCGTCGGCGACAATCAGCGTCCGCTCGAACTGCCCCGTCTCCGCCGCGTTGATGCGGAAATACGTCGACAGCTCCATCGGGCAGCGCACGCCCTTCGGCACGTACACAAACGATCCGTCGCTGAAGACAGCCGCGTTCAGCGCTGCGTAGAAATTGTCGGTGTAGGGAACCACGGAGCCCAGATACTTCTTCACCAGGTCGGGATGATTCTTCACCGCTTCGGAGAAGGAGCAGAAGATCACGCCCATCTCCGCGAGCTTGTGCTTGAAGGTGGTCGCCACGCTCACGCTGTCGAACACCGCGTCGACCGCGACGTTGGCCAGCAGCTTCTGCTCCGCCAGCGGAATTCCCAGCTTCTCGTAGGTCCGCAGAATCTCGGGATCCAGTTCATCCAGGCTATTCAGCTGCTTCTTCTGCTTCGGCGCGGAGTAGTACGCGATGTCCTGGTAGTCGATCGGCGGAAACTTCACGTTCGCCCATTGCGGCTCCGCCCCGCTCTTCTCCAGAGTCATCCAGTGGCGAAACGCCTTCAGGCGCCACTCCAGCATGAACTCCGGCTCGCCCTTCTTTTCTGAAATCAGCCGGATCACGTCCTCGTCCAGGCCCTTGCGAATGCGGTCTTCCTCGATCTTGGTGACGAAGCCCCACTCGTACTCTTTGCTGGCCAGTTCGTGGACGACATTCATATCGGTGCTCATGCAGCTCTCCTGGATATTCGTGTGCTTTCGCGCCCTGGGATTTCGCGTTCGGTTGCGCGCCTCGTCTCGGGCTGGCTTCTGCTGAATCGCGTGCGCTGGACCACGAGCCAGAAGTGTCGTCCGGTCTCGCGGCCGCGATATAGGACTAAAGCGGTCCTATATCAAAGTGTAACCGCACCTTCCGAGCATTTCAACCCGCAGACTTACTTCTTTCCATCTATGTACATTCGATGCCGACATGCCCTGGGAGTTCCACATGATTCCGGCCTCGCCGGCTGCCAAAGGACTCAGCGATGCGGCCGCAGATCCGGTTGGACGCGCGGCAGAATCCTTCTCTCCGGGCGCATCTCACAGGGTGAGCCAGAGGATTTCGCAATGCGTCCTTTCACCCCTGCCGAAGTCGCCAAGTACCTGATTTGGGTGGTATTGGCTCTGGCGATCACCGCCATCCTGGCATGGCGGCTCTTCCTGGCGAGCCCGCGCGAGCGGATTCACTCCGGTCACGAAGGCGCGACCGCCCAACTACGCGTGCCGATTCACGCCGACCCCACCGACCCCATCCTCTGACCGCTGCCGTGCCCGCCCCGGTTATCCAGCCTGGAGCGCAACCGCGGCGCCAAACAGCCGGGTACAGTTGCGTCCAGCGGATTTGGCCTCATAAAGGGCCTGATCCGCGCGATGAAGGAGTACGGTTGCGTCCTGAGCTGAATCAACGGCGACGGCAGCGCCAAGACTCGCCGTAAGGCTCAGACTGGGACGAGCGACCGAAAACGGAGTTTCGCTAATGACCAGCCGAATCCGTTCGGCGGTGCGCTCGGTTTCCTCGCGGCCGCATTCGGGCAGGACGATGAGGAACTCCTCGCCTCCATACCGGCCGGCAACGTCGTACGGCCGGATCGCGCCGCTGATACGCAAACCGATTTCCCGCAAAACTGCGTCGCCCGCCAGATGTCCACGCGTGTCGTTGACCGATTTGAAGTGGTCGAGGTCGAGCAGGAGAATGCCAACGCTGCTGCCGTGTCGGCGAACGCGCTCCAGTTCCCTGCGCAGAAATTCGAGCAGCGCCCGCCGATTCCACAAGCCGGTTAGCCCGTCGTGACTGGCCTGGTAGCGCAGTTTCGCCTGCGCGGTCAGGAGATCCTTTTGAGCAAGCATCAGGTTGGCCAGGGCCTGACTCTTCTGTTGGTGCGCGGCTTCCGCCTGCTCGCGCAACGAGCGAGCCTCCTCCAGCTGAGCCCGAATGCGGCGGGTTTGAGCGCGGACCCGTCTTCGGAGCACCGCGTTCCATACCACCACGCCGAGAGCGATCGTCAGCAGCAGAACCGCCGCGATGGCGACCCGCCCAAAATTCCAGAAGGAAGGAGCGCCGAGGACCGCGACATCCGTGGGAGAGCGGAGCAGGACGTCGAACTTCTCGGGACGATGATCGCGGTCGGCATGAACGACCAGAACGCCACGCACGCGCAACCGGCTGCCAGGCGCCAGAGTGCTGAGGGCATCTTGGCCGCTTCGGGCAGGAAGGACCCCGTGAAACGAGATGCCATCTTCAGAGAGATCGAGGGTCACGACGCCATCGTCGCCGCGCGCCCGCGCCCGCAGCTCGCCCTCCAGTTCCACGAGCTCCACGTCATGGTTGCCGGTGAACGCCTGGGGGGCCGTGAGGCGCAACGCAGGCGGAACGGGAGCGGACCCGGCGAGCCGCAACTGAGCGCCGTCGAGATACTCGGAGTAATCGCCCTGGGTAGGGAAACCAGCGACGTCTGCGACGTCGCCCACGGAGACGCGGATGGGATCGACGGCATTCACAAACGTGGCGCGGCCTGAATCCATGAGGGAAAAGTCGCGATCGCCCCAGGTGGACGTCACGATGCCGCGAACATGGACGCGGTGGTTGGGCTCGCGCAGGCCGGTCGTGGTCATGTCGGCGATAGGCACCAGCGGCAGCGCGAAGGGATCGGCTGCGGGCGGAGGCTCGAGGATCGCGAGGCAGGTCAGATCCGGCATCAGGAGCTGCGCGCCGACCAGGAGCTTCCGCTCGTTCCATTCGTTGCGAACCACGGCGCGAATTCGAACCTTCGCGTCAACCAGGGTGGGGAGTTGGACCGTCCTCGAGATGGAAGCCACGACGTCCAGAGCATCCTCGCCGGAGAAGAGCTTCAGATGCAGAAAGCGCGGGCTCAGGGCCTTTGCATCCCCTGCATCCACCGTCGCGGCCTGAACGATGCCTGCCACGGCAACCCACCGCAACTGATAGGCGCCGGACAGCAGGCGGTCGAAACTGGTGTCGCGCGCATCGGGAAGAGGCGCACGGCCGAGAACGCGCATCACCGGGTTGAGGATGACCGGAACGCTGTCTCCCGGGCCCGTCACTCCGTCGACGGTGACCAGATCGCCGGGGTGCAGCCCCGGGGCGGACGGGGCGCGCAGTTCCGCGGCTAGCCCGTCGGCACGATCGCGCAGGAACACCGTGCCCGAGCTTGCCTCGACGAAGAGGACCTGCGCGCGATCCAGATGCACGCGGTATCCCTGCGCCGCCTGCGCCGGCGAAAGGCTGCGTATCTGCCGCGCATTGCGCAGGGTGGGCTGCCGAGGCTCTGTCGCCGCCAGAAGGGTCACAGGCACGAGCAGAGCGGCGGCGAAAAGACGCCGGATTCGGCGGCGCAGAATCCTGCTGCCATTCGCGCCGTGCTGCGCAACGCCACTTGCCTGTCGCATGATGCGGCCGTCGAGGTCGGCCTAAGGACCAACCGCGCCCCTGCCAGGACTTATCGGCAGAATCGGGCAAAGGTGTAGCGCCCGCAACGGAGCACTGCGGTTCGGTCTGCATGCCCCGGCGCCATCGCAGTCAGCACGACCAGGGGGGCCGGGGATGGCTTGCGGCCCGTGGTTTTCTGCCTCTCACTGCCTCACAAGATCCAGTTCCAGCGGCGATCCCTGGCTCCACGTTCCGTCGATGTGGTTGCCGTCGGAACGCAGCGAGCCCGAGTAAGTCCCGTTGACGGCCTTCGCGTCGAGGCTTACCCTCTTCCCGCTCACCTTCACGTCGCCGCAGGGAATGCCGTGCGAGTTCTGGTCGAGGGAATCGAAGGAGCACAGGATGCCGTCGGGCGCGGCCTTGAAGTGAAACACCACGCGCAGCGTTTGACCGCCCGCATGCAGAGCGCCGGCCCAGTCGCCTTCAATCGGCGAGGGCTGGACGGCGGCCTGTGCCGCTGCCGCCTGCGCCGCAGTTCCGGCAAAGGTCCATTCCAACGCGAGCGAGTGCCCCTGCTGCGTCCAGGTGCCGGTGATCGATTTGCCGCCCGCGGCGACGGTTCCCACATAGTTGCCGCCCACCGATGGGATATCGAGGGAGAGCGACGCGCCGGTCAGTTTCACGTTGTCGCCGGCCAGGCCATTTGCGCCCTGCGAGGGAGAATCCATGGTGGCCTTCAGCGCGCCCTGCGGGTCCACCTCCAGATGGAGCACCAGGGGCAACTGGCCCATCAGCGTCCCCTTCCACTCGCCGGCGAGGCTGGCCGCCGTCACCGTCTGCGCCGCCGCCGGCAGTCCCAATCCACAGGCCGCCAAAGCAAACCCAATCGTCAGAGTTCTCATAGCGCCCACAGAGTAGAGCGTTCGGACGCCCTACGCAAAGGAAACCTGCCAGGATGCACCGAAAATAGTGCAGTCTAGCCTGCGGTGCAGAAAAATAGAAAGGAGGTGTGGAGCAAGTTGCTCATTCTGAGGAGCTTCGAGGGTAATACCCTGCGGGTATTACCCTCTTTTGTCCCGCATTGCGGGACAGCTCATTTCGAGGGAAAAAGCAAAGGCCGCACCGGGCGGCGAGGCCTTTTTCTCTTTTTCCACTCTAAGTTCAGAATACCAGGCGGAGCGTCTAACCACGCCAAATTTCTTTGGGCATTTTGGCGGAGAAGCGCTTTATTTTCAACAATCATTACTTCGGTTTGGGGGC